>SXHS01000098.1 GCA_005773145.1 Planctomycetaceae bacterium
ACTTCCTGTTGAATCGGTAGTAGTAGTCGCTGACGAAACGCCTCGACATTGGTAAGCTCAACCGAATCGGGCCAATCCAGGTAGTGGACGTTGACCGGCGGAATTTGGCGCAAGGAAATGTAATGATTCGCCAGCGTGACGGAGGCCCAGCTACGGGGATTGACCACTAGGAATACATTCTCGGGCCCGCCCCCGGCCCAGACGCTGGCGGGAGACACAACTAGTAGGCACAGCACCAGCGTTCGGCCCGCGCTTGCGAAGCGACGTCGGCTCGTTCTAATGGCATTCCCAGCGGTTCTGTCCCATGATGGTTGTACGACATCGGGCTTCCAGGGCGACTCATTCATCAATATCGCGCACGGAACGCCTCCCCGTCGCATCGTTGGGATTCTTGTCGGCATGGTCCGTGATCGCATCGACTTCGGCCGCAGCAAGCCCGCTCGAGATGGGCAGATCTGCGACCAGTTGTGAAATGGGTTTGTGTTCGGCGGCCGCGGTCAGCATGGCCATGTACAATCGGCGCTGGGCGGGGCGGGATGGAAAGTGTCGCAGGCGGGCCTTGCCTGCGGCAGCCAATTTCTCCCACTGCGCCGAATCCTGCAGCAGCCTCGCCAGATGCTGCGCTGCGGCGACAGGATTGTTGGGCGCGAAATACAGGGCCGCGTCTTGACAAACATCCCGGGCGAAGCCTAGGTCCGTGGTCACGATGGGCAACCCCATCGCCATGGATTCCACATAAGTCGCGCTGAACGTCTCGAACACCGTGGGAAGTAAGCTGATATGGCAGCTCTCATAGAGTTCAGGTCCGTCCGCAATCGCCACTGGGCCCTGGTTGATGATGCAGTCGGTAACTCCCAAACGACGGGCGCGTCGTTCAATCGCTCGCGCGATTTCATGCTGCGGAGGCAGGGTCAGTACGAACTCAACCGTTCGCTGCGGCAGCAGGTCCCGCAAATGGTAGGCAATATCGGGTGTCAGCGTGAGCCGCTTGTGAGAGTAGGGTGCGGCGAATACCAGGACGCGAACCTTACCGGAAGTGGGTGGAGAAGGTGTGGTTTCCGAGTGGATCAAATAGTGCTTTCCACAGGTGTTGGGGATGACCCCAATGTGGTCCAGGGGTAAACCCAAGCGCCGATGCAGCCCCAGTCGGGCCGTCTCCGTCTGCACGGCCCATGCGGTCGCTTCGCGAAACCACCAACCCTTGTACGCATTCACCAAGGCGGCGGTCAGGCAGCCCACGGGCACGGACTTGGTTTGGTATGCCAGCCAACTGGGATGTGAAACCCACGCCGTCGTACACATCAGCAGATGGGGAGCCCTGAAGCGAACGTACGCCGGTCCGCCTAAGGTGAAGACGCAGTCGGGATGGAATTGACGTTCGAGATCGGCCAGCCGTCGACGCGCGCTCCAGCTGCGAGCCGGGGAATGTATAAATACCCTTAGTTGGTCAAGATGTGGGGTCCCCAATCGAATCAACTCGTCACGAATCGCCGGCGAAGTCGCGATGCACCATTCGTGCTCGCCCACATCGCGCAGTAACTGATCCGTCTGTCCAACCGCCCGTTGGAGGACGCCCCCCTTGCGCACGGTCGTTGTATTAAACAGAATTTTCATAACGATAGCTGTGGACGCTCGCTCTCGAGCTCTGTCGCCACGGTTCGATCAGCCCATGCACACACATCACACGCCCGCCACGGGACGGGACGCGGAGATCCAGGTCAGCAGTCGATCCACCAGGAATTCCTCGGTTTTGTGACGAGATTCCCACGTATTGCCTCCAATATGTGGCGTCAAAATCAAATTGTCGTGGTTGCGTGCGTATTCGATCAGAGGGTGCCGTGAAAAGTCTACAGTGAGTTCGTCGGCGAGTACATCCAGAGCCGCACCAGCAATCTGTCCGGATATTAGGCAGTCCAGCAGCACTCGTTCGTCTAGTAATTCACCGCGGGAGGTATTCACGAACCACGCTCCGTGCTTAATGCAGGCGAATTGATCACGCCCCAGGAACCGCTCATTCTCAGGCGTCCAATTCACATGAATCGAAATCAAATCGCTGCTTGCCAGGAGTTCTGGAAGCGTTACTAAGCGCACATGCGGATCGATCGGTTCAAGTTCGTCCTCGCGTGTTGCCGTGAGCACCGTCATTCCCAAAGCATGCAGGTACTTCGCGACGATTCGCCCCAATCGGCCATAGCCGATGATGCCCGCAGTTTTTTCGTACAACTCCTGGCCGCGAAATGGCTCGCGGTTCCAATTTCCCCGCCGGACATCGGCGTTGGCCGCCGGAATCTTTCGCAATAGGGACAAGGTCAGCGCGAGGGTATGCTCGGCCGTTGCCCGTACGCGATTGAGAAACTCGGTTTCCCCTTTCAGGGAAATGACCTTGATCTGTCGCCGGGCAGCTTCCGTCAGGTCGATGTGATTCAGGCCGGTCGTGGGGCTGACAATGGCTCGCAGGCGGGGGCCAGCATCAAAGACCTCGGCATCGATCCGGTTGCGCAGTCGCACCCAGAGCACCTCGGCGTCAGCGACGGCCCGCAATAGCGTCTCACGCTGCAGGTCGGCGGCCAGCACTCGCGCGTGGGACTCCAAACGGCGCAGGGCACTCGCCGAAAAATCATCGGATTCCGCAATCAAGACGCTGATCATGTCGCCGATCCCCGCGCGTGAAACTTGAGCAG
>SXHS01000099.1 GCA_005773145.1 Planctomycetaceae bacterium
CCTGCTTCACGCTCATAACCTGAGTCCACAAGTCTCTCTTCCAATCGACTTGTTCTTCGGAGCCTCGGAAGACGTTCCCAATCAGTGCGCCCAAGCCGCCTCCTTTTTCGTCAACTTTCGTCGGCCTTTCGACAAACTTCAGTGCCCGCTCGACATCCTGGCTCAACAGATTCGTTTGGTTGGTCAACCGGTGTCCGAGCATTCGCAGTCCGAGAGCCCGCATTTGCACATCATCAGTTCCGACGACTTGGCGAGCATCGATCAGACGTGACATTTCCGACCAAGCCGCTGGCGGCGGTAAAACATCAACGAGATTGCTGAACGGTAGGTGCGGATGCCCGGATCGAACTTGCTGGGGAGTAGCTTGCCATGCGTCGTACACCGCCAGCCACGCGGCCGCCGCCTCCGCCGGAGCCAGCGTCTCCATTTTCTTCGGCAGCTCCTGGACCGATTTCAGCAATCCCGGCGCCACATCGTCCGGCAAGGCCGCTTTAGTCTGCTCATGAACTCGCTGCAAAGCGGCTTTCGCGCCCAACAATTCTTGAGCGACTGCGGTCGAGACCCCTATGTTTTCCCCAGGCAAACCCAACAGGGTCACGACGCTGATCACGACGTTACGAAATTGAGCTGACATGGGACGCTCCTGAAGCCAATACGAGTCGAGTGAAGTATGCCGACTGCTCACAGATTAACCGAACAAAGGAAAAGGAGACAGGTCGGAATTTTTGCCCCATGGTCACAACAAGGGGACCGAAATGTAGTAGATGGTATTTGGTCTGGCCCAAATTGCATGCCAATACGCCGGGAGTTACCTGGGAAATTCGGGATTACCGAAGACACTGGCTTGAACCAGCCCCCGGCTCTTACCCGCCGGCGCCTACGGCTGGGCGGTAAACGAGTTCTTTTGACACTCGAATCGTTGGGGAGCGATTTCCGATTTGTTGTCGCTTCGCTTATAATGAATGTAGGTATTGACTGCCACAAGGCAGGCCCTGACCACCCTTCCCCCTTGCCTCGGGGGTTCCCCGTTTCTGGCGTGATCGGTCCAGACCATGACACGATTGGACGATTCGACCGACCCGCCTCTCGCGGCGCTCCCCACGCCCCGAGTACCTTCGGTCGCGCCGGATGAGCCGACACGTATATCCGACCGTCCTCCGATCGGTCGGCCGGTGGACGTTTCCGCCGATGCGGCCAGCCTGTCCCAGCAAATGCTGGGACGTCAATTGGCCCATTTCCGCATTGAACAGTTTGTGGGCGGGGGGGGGATGGGGGCCGTGTTTCGCGGCACCGATCTCCAATTGGGGCGGACCGTCGCGATCAAGATTCTCTGGCAACAGTATGTCACCGACGAGGATGCCGTCCGGCGATTTCGCAATGAAGCGCAGAGCGCCGCGCGGCTCGATCATGAGAACATCGCACGTGTTTACTTCTTCGGCGAAGATCGGGGTTGGCACTTCATTGTCTTTGAGTTCATCGATGGTATCAACCTGCGCGACTGGGTGCTTCGCGATGGACCCTTGCCGCTGGATGATGCGATTGTCTGTGTCATACAAGTTGCGGAAGCTCTTGCGCATGCATCGGAACGCGATGTTGTCCATCGTGATATCAAGCCATCGAATGTATTGCTGAGCGCCAATGGCAAGGTAAAACTCGTCGATATGGGATTGGCGCGTCTGCATCAAGTTCAGGCTGATGGCTTTGATCTCACGGCTACCGGTGTCACGTTGGGGACGTTCGACTACATATCTCCCGAACAGGCTCGGGACCCGCGCTCGGCCGACATTCGCAGCGATCTCTATTCGCTGGGGTGTACGTTGTACTACATGTTGACGGGACAGCCCCCGTTTCCCGAAGGCACGGTGCTCCAAAAACTGCTCAGTCACTCGGCCGAAGATGTGCCGGACCCGCGTCTCTTTCGCCCCGACTTGCCGCTGGAGATTGTCGAGCTTCTGCATCGACTGCTGGCAAAGGATCCAGAAGATCGCTTTCAGCAGCCGCGCGAGTTGATCGGCCAGCTATTGCTCGCCGCTCGACATCTGCACCTGACGCGATCGGCCAACATGGGCGCTTTGTGGAATGCACCACGAACCACGCATCTGACCCGTATCGAGCGACATCTGCCCTGGCTCCTGCCGACCGGCCTCTTGTTACTCGGGTTGTTATGGCTGAGTCTGCCGACGCGCTTACAAGACGACGCGGAAATCCCCGCTTGGCATCAGCCACCGAGCGCCACCGTTGAAACATCCAGGAGTTCTGAAAAGACTGGCGGACCCCAGCCGAACCGCGCGGCGACGGACGTGTCGACTGGGGGCAGCGGCCGAGGTCCCCGTGGGCCCGCGGCGGATGCTAGCTCCGCCCTGCCAACCGCGACCCCTGAGGATGTCGTGCCGGTCCCGATTGGGGTCGTGTTGACAGCTAAGCCTTGCTGGGATTTACTCTACGAGAGGGCGCTTTTGGCGCGTCGCATCCAGCGCCATGATAACGCGACGGTCCGGCTTGGACCGCCAGCTCAAGAAACGTCCTCGCCGCTTGCCACCCCTGGCAAGACAGATCTCGCCGAACGACCTGCCGGTGTCCCTTCATGGAGCGCACCGAAGCCGAGCACGACCTCGAACGTTAGTGTCGAAGTCCCCGTACTGATCGTCGGGGACGCGCCCGCGAACGCGGTCAACTCTTCCACACCGCCGCGATATGCATCGCTATCCGCCGCGTGCCAAGCGGCGGCTGCGTCTGGGAGCCGCGCGATCATCGAGTTGCAATTCGACGGTCGACGCTGGGAAGAGCCGTGGCGCATGGCCAACGTCGAGATCACCATGCGAGCCGGACGCGGCTACACGCCGATTGTGGCATTCCATGCCAATGAACGGCCGGAAACTTGGCACCTCAACACGATGATTCGCATGGTGGGCGGTCAGTTGACCTGCGAGGGGATTCGCTGGGAAATGCACGCGTCGGACCCGTCGTCCTCTCGTCGCGATGTGATGAGTCTATTTCAACTAGAATCCGTAAGGGAATTAGTATTATCGGGATGCGTGGTCACCGTGCTGGGGCACGAATCGTCATCGTCGACCGGTGAGCCATCCCTGTCGGTACTCGAGATGCAGGCTCCATCTAGTGCCACCTCATCCGAATCGTCGCCGGGCATCTTGGCTCCGGCCGATGCGCCCAGTACCCGTCTATCCCTGCGGGATTGCGTCGTGCGTGGCAACGCCACGCTCATGTATGTGCCACAAGCCATACCTCTACGGTTTGGCTGGAAGAACGGTCTACTGGCGACGAGCGAAAGGATGTTCTTCGTGGGGGGGGCGGCAGCGCCACTGCCAGTCGGACCATTTGTGCGTATTGAATTGGAACATGTAACGGCCGTGGTGCAGGATGGGTTGGGGTATCTGACCTGCGACGCTCGCAGGCCTGATTTGATGCCCTTGGATCTGCAATGTCGATCGTGCATCCTGATGACCGACGCGGACTCGCCACTTCTGACGCAGCAGATCCCCGTGGCCCGAGAGATGCGCGAGATTCGCCAACAGGTACTTTTTAGCGGTGAGCGCAATTTCTACGAATCGATTCGTACCTTTTGGACCGTTGTCGCTGCAAAACCGGTCACTTCGCCAGGATCCGCCGAAACCACTGCCAGTCGCTGGTCGCTGGCGGATTGGATACAGCATTGGCAAGACGATGAGGAGTTGCCTATTCTGGATCAAGTGCAGTGGCAGCAGCTGCCGGATGCCAACCTTCCCTACGACCAGCAAACCCCTGCCGACTACCGGCTCCGCGAGGATCCCACCAATTTGGCCCTCGACTCGAGTAAGGGAACCGGGAGCCCGCATGCCGGCTTTCAAGCCGCAGGGCTCCCCTTCGTCGTGTCGTCCGCGGTAGCGGACTAGTGCCTTGTGATCACGCACCAGACCGAATGGGCGATACCGCACGGATCTTAGGTCCGCTAGCGTCGCCTGCCGGATCAAAGTTAGGCCGCATGGTTCCGATTTTCCATGACTTGCCGGCGTCCCGGCCGTCCGATAAGATTTCTTGCTGAGGCCGGTCGCCAGCCGGTCGGATAGGTCATAACCCATTCGGAGAACGAAAAGATGACGCGATCGCTAGTTGTGATGGTTTCGGTTCTTTCCGGGGCGTGCGCGTTGGTGGCCGGGAGCGCGGGCACCTGTCAGGCGTTGCCGCCGTTCAAGAAGGCTTTCGATGATCGGTACGTTAAGCCCAGCACCGACGAGGCATTCAAGGAGAGTGCAAAGAAGGCCGGCTGCAACCTGTGCCATGTCGATAAGAAGCCCAAGAAGGAACAGAATGCCTACGGATCCGAACTGGCGAAATTGATCGAGGGTGACGCCCAACACCGGCTCAAGGACGCCAAGGCTGCAGGGGGCGAGGCGGGAGAAACCGCAGAGAAAGAAAAGATCATGAAAGAGCTGGAAAAGGCTTTTGATGAAGTCGAAAAGAAGGACGCACCGACCGGCGACAAGTATGGCGACCGCCTCAAGGCCAGTAAACTCCCCCTGGAAGCTGCCAAGTAGTGCATGGGCCTTGATTGAATTTATTGAAGTAGGCGTTGAATTCGTCCATGAGTTTTGAATGGTTGTAGCTGGTTGCCGGCGCATTTCGCGCTGGCAACCAGCTTTTTTTGTGCTCGCAGGGCGGAGTCCGAGCCCAGCCAACCCCCGTTTAGCAAGTGGCGTCGGCGGATGCGGCCCCACCGGCCTTCTGTGCGTGATTTAGCTCGTGGCCAAGCTTGGCGCGTAGCATGGTCCCCGTCATCAGCAACACGACCAATGAGACGAGCAGCACGCATCGTCGTATCATGCCCGGCTGTGTCTCACCCCAGGCAGCAGCAGCCAAATGGTGCATGAGGAGCAAACTAAGAACCAACGCACTACCGATGAGCCCCGTATCTAAGAGGGCGAGACCCAGTAGACGCTGCTGTGCGATGATGGGCAATTCCGCGATGATCCAGACACCGAGCGGAAATTGCACGAAGGTCGCCAGTAAAGCGAACCATGCGCCGAGGCGAATGGTGGTCTGGGCATCGGATTGACTCGATTGAGGGGACGAACCGATGCGACTCTCGCGATTGGCCAGCCACATCACGGCAATGCCGGTCACGACGAACGCGGCCCCCACAAAATGCAGACTTTTGGCTGCGATTTCGCCGCTAACGAGGAGCTGGCGAAAGGAGTGGGCATCGATGGGCCCGCGTGTTGGCAGCGCTCCACGTGATGCTAGGGAAAAGATGGTGAGCAACGGGGGGAAGTGGTACAGCAGATTGGTGCTGGCCATGACGGCCAAGAATCCGTGAAAGATCCGAATGGGACGCGAGCGGCGGCCGGTCTGCCATGTTCGCCAATAGAGGCCGACGCAGGCCACGTAGAAAACGAGCTCGGCTACGCCCCAGTAGATTTTGTACGACAATTGACGCACGGCGCCAGACAGGTCGTACCCGTTACCGTTGGCGAGCACCCAGCCGGCGGCGATGCCCAACAGGGTGCCGACCAGCAGTACCTCCAGCGACCGTTGGGCCAGCCGACGTCCGACTGCCCCGGCCAGGGCATCCTCTCGATGAATCTGACGCCACTGTAACACCAAACATAGTAATGGGCCGGCGGCGGCCACATGCATGCATGCGAGGTGAAGTGCCAGCAACACGGTGAGTACTAACAGCACGTGCTTCCCCGATCCACCACGAATTGACGAATCCCATCGTAACCCGAAGCGTCGGCGAGGGAAACCGAGGTCAATGGAGAAGTTGTAACCCGAAGCGTCAGCGAGGGAAATGGGCCATCGGGGCACATGACTGTTACTCCGGGGCCACGGCTCGATTGATTAGGCATGATCGGTTCCCGGCCGGCCGACTTTCGTGTAAAATTGGGGCCGTAGGTTGCCGGGCGATTAGCTCAGTTGGTTAGAGCGCCACGCTTACACCGTGGATGTCGGGGGTTCGAGTCCCTCATCGCCCACTGAACACATGTTCCCACGCCGAGAAATAGCGAGTTTCTCGGTGGTTTTTGTGCGCGGCAGATCTTGTGGCGGCTCCTGGCGAGCACTTGCGAGCACTGACTGCGCCGCTTTCTGCGCCGCTTTTTCATCGGCCGTCGTGCACCCTAGTATAGCCCGATCAAAGTCGGAGTCGGTCACCTGCCAATAATGCTTCTGGGCAATCAGCGTGCTGTGCCCCAGCCAGGCGGCCGCCACATGGGCCGGAGCTAGGCATCACATCCCCAATCGTTCGCTTCGGCTAGGCCGCCGCAATCGAATGAGGACCAACCGGGGACACAGAACTACGGGACCAACCGGGGACACAGAACTACGAGGACCAACCGGGGACACAGAACTACGGACCAACCGGGGACACAGAACTACGTGAGAGGCAGCCGCCCGGGGGCAAGCAACTTCGAGGACCAACCGGGGACACAGAACTACGTGAGAGGCAGCCGCCCGGGGGCAAGCAACTTCGCGAGAGCTGGGAGCCTAGGACACAGGTTGAGCTACTATTCCTAAACTCACCAGCTGACGCACGCTCGCCATGGCCCTCAAATTATCCAGCCAATCGCCCTGTAGTTCAGTGTCCCCAGGTTC
>SXHS01000100.1 GCA_005773145.1 Planctomycetaceae bacterium
CGATCGCCTCCTCCCGACGCATCTCCAACTCCTGCGCCCACAGGTCGAGCGTGCGGGCGTAGTGCTGCTGGAGCGAATGTCGGCGTGTCACGACGAAGCCCGCCCGCTCCGCGTGGTCGCAGATGTCATCGGGCTCAGCGAGCTGCCCCCCCGGGAAGATTTCTTTCCTGATGAATTTGCCGAACTGCACGTGCTCCCACTCCAGGGGCAATCCTTTTTTTGCCAGCGACGCCATGCCATACCAGGTGATCGTATGCAGCAGCATGCAACCGTTGTCGGGCAATAGCGATCGGCAGCGTTCAAAAAACGGTGTGTACCGCTCGCGGCGAAAATGTTCGAAGGCCGCAATGCTGATGATCCGATCCACCGGCTGATGAAATTCCTCCCAGCCATTGAGGCGGACTTCGACGTTCCCGGAACCGGCCGGCAAGCGTGCTACTCGCTCGCGCACATAGGCCGCCTGATTCTTGCTCAACGTGAGCGCCAGCACATTCACCTTGAATTTCTCAGCGGCACGCAACGCACAGGCCCCCCAGCCGCAGCCAATCTCCAGCAAGGTCATGCCAGGCTGGAGATCACATTTGCCGAGCGATAAATCAAGCTTGGCGTATTGAGCCTCTTCCAGCGTCACCTCAGGCGGCTCGAAGTAGGCGCAGCTATACAGCAGAGTCGGATCTAGAAACAGCCCCAGAAATTCCGTGAGCCGATCCTCATCGTAGATGGCCTGAACATTTTCGTAGAAAGGTTGAAGCGGTTCAGTGGAACTCATGGTTGATCCCTTCCACAATGTGGTGCTTGCCGCGATTCGCCAGAGGCCCGACAGGCCCGGATTATAGACGAAACGGTGAGGCCGCGACGCAGCATCCGGCAGATTCCGCCTCGGCCGTTTGCCCCAGCTGTAAAAAACGCCCTCGTGGGCCACGCCGTACAAACTCGCGTGTTCGCTTGTTCCCAGGCCCTGACCTCATCGTACGACACATCTTTGAGGCGGATCTCTGGGTGCCAATGTCTGGGTGCCAATGTCTGGGTGCCAATGTCTGGGTGCCAATGTCTGGGTGCCAATGTCTGGGTGCCACGGGCGGCTTGCCCGCCCGTGCCCCGTTGCCCGAGTTGTGAAGTTGCGCACGATTCGACGCGATCCGCCCTTTTCACGAGGCTATTGCCATCGTAATCCGAAGCGTCAGCGAGGTCGTACCTTCCAAAAATGCGTGCGTGGCGCTTGCGAACGACGTGAGCGTCGTTCCCTCGCACGTTGCACGGGCACACGAACACGGGCGGACAAGCCGCCCGTGGCACCCGCACCCAGACGTGGCACTCAAAGCTGTTTGTACGATCAGGGCGGAGCCTGGGAACGAGAAAAAACCGATCATCGGTCGACCGTCGACCGGGGTCGCCAGCGATCGTGAACCGGGCGCAAGTTGCACGCTCCTCGCTTCCAGAGTAAAATCAAAACCATTCGCGGCCCTTTGCCACGGGCAAGGGGCTCGCGAACTGCCTTGGCTCGACAGACCGCACGTCGTGCTTTTCTGTAGCTACGCTACCCATACACAAGGTCTCTCCCATGAATACGCAGAGCGACAGCACATCGCCTCTCACCACAGAACTCACCCCCTCAGCTCGGCACGAGCTATCTCATATGCGATCGGACTGGCTTTGGATCCTTCTTTTCGGGGTGCTCTTGATCACGACGGGAACCGCGGCGATTGTCGTGCCTGCGGCCACGGTGGGAACCACCTTCGCCGTGACAGTTTTCCTCGGCATCCTTTTGATGCTGAATGGCATCGCCACTGTCGTCAGTTCTTTCTGGGTTGGCAAATGGAGTGGTTTTCTGGTGCAACTCCTGGTGGGAATCGTCTACTTGGCCAGCGGATTCGCCGTCACGGAGAACCCGGCTATCAGCGCAGTTACCATTACGTTTTTCATCGCCACGTCGTGCATAATCCTTGGCGCGTTTCGCACCGTCGGGTCGTTGGTGTTGCGATTTCCACAATGGGGATGGGCCGTATTAAATGGCGTGATCACCATGCTCGCGGGAATCTTGATCTACCGAAACCTGCCCTACAATGCCATGTGGCTCATCGGGCTCGTTGTGGGGCTGGAGATGCTATTCAATGGTTGGACCTGGATGATGTTGGCCTTGGCCATTCGCCGACTGCCACGCGACGCCTAGTGCTTCGTCAAAGCCATATCCCAAATTCGAGCCAGGGATGTTTGGATTTCGGAGGCAGATCTCTGGTGTTCCATTATTCGCGGCGTGGATTCACATCGTCGCGATGGCTGCATTGCCCCCAGGGCATCGGAATGGTGGGGGGCCTATCGTGATGGCAGCGTCGCACGTCCTTGGGGCGGTCCTTGAACCAGCTGATGAATTGCGCGAGCTGGTTCACGGCTTCTTCGTAAGCTTGGCGTCCTTTCTCGGCCGTCGCCAATTCGGGTTCGCCGAGAACTCCCTCCTCGGAGAAGCTGCTCGTCCAGGTGGCCATGGACACGGGGCCGGAGGCGAAAAGGTCGACCCATTGGAATGGACTGTTGTCCTCGTTGAAGCTGATCACGCCGTTCTTGATTAAATCCTTGCGCACATTGTCGCCATCGAGATAAAGGTACAGCGAAGTCTCCAACTCACAGGCGTGGGCGCAGCCCCCCGGGAACTTGCTCTGTCTCCAGCGGGGGAGAAACGTCTTGTCCACGGTCAACAGACTCCACCAAGCCGTCAGCACACACTCGGCGTCGGTCTCCAGATTGGTCCGTCGCGCCACTAGATCGAGATTCGGCATATTGGAACCATGCCCATTCAAGAGAACTATTTTCTTGAAGCCGTGATAGGCCAGCGATTTGGTGATGTCCAGTACATGGTGTATGAAGTGTTCGAAGTCATTATTGATCGTCCCCGGGAAGTCCATCACATGGCCGGTGTAACCATAGCTGACCGTGGGCAACACGAGCATTCGCGCGGTGATTTCCCGCCCCGCGCCGCGGGCGATTTCGGTGGGACAGATCAGATCCACGTCCAATGGCAGGTGGTGTCCATGCTGCTCCACCGCGCCGCAGGGGATGACACAGACCTTTCCCAATTCGACCGCGTCATTGATTTCGGGCCAGGTAAGCTTCTCATAGCGGTACTCGGACAAAGCTCGACTAGTCATGTACGGACGCTCCTCTCGGGGAATACAAGCACGACACGCGAGCGAATGCATCGCGATCGGCTCTTGGGTCACTCGGCGGTTTCGGTGGCTCATGGATGCAATGGCTGACGCCACGTGCTTGTACTTGTCGGTGATATCTGCACTTAAGGGGCGGCCAGATTCACGCGGATCAGCTCGCCATCGTTGCGGGCGAATACGCTGCGCATCGCAAATGCGGGATGCGACCAGACCGTCATCCGCCGTTGGATCGGCTGCGTTGGCTTGATGAGCATGGCGCGGCTGAGCTCGTGGTAGCCCGCGGGGTCGATCTTGGCGAAAATGATTTCCCCCTGCTCGTTGCAGATGACGACGCGATCCCGGTGCGGCACGAGAAACGCGTTCCACCAACGGCCCTCGCCCGTGGCGTCGCGCGTTTCCCAAACCACTTGGCCGGAGTCTGCTGCGAGGCAGCGGAGGTCGCCGAAGCTGCCGACGCCGTACACGAATCGATCGGCAAGAATCGGCGTACACATAACGGCATGCAGACTGTCGTTCTTCACTTCGGTGTTACCAGGCTTCGTACGCCAAAGAACGTTGGGCGAAACGCCGGCGGCACCCAGGTCCATCATGAGCGGGCCGCTGTAGAAACCCGTGACCAACAGGCGATTGCCGATCGAGCGTGGCGTGGCAATCGTCATACCCGCGTGAACATCAAACGGTACTTCCCACAAGACCCGTCCGGTCTTCGGATCGAGGGCCGACACGGCGGTCGGATGCCAAACAATCAACTGTCGCTTGCCGGCAATGTTGACGATAACCGGCGCACAATAACCAGTCTGTTTGTCTTCGAGCGCTCGCCAGCGTTCCGCGCCGGTCCGTTTGTCTAAGCTCACGACGAGCGCACCAGGTTGCCCCCCGGCCAGGACAATAAGCTGATCGTCCTCCACAAGGGGAGCGCCCGCCATGCCCCAGACGGGGAGCTCCGTGCCGAAATCCGTCGGCAAGTGCTTTTGCCAAATCACGTCCCCTTTGGCGGCACTCAAACAGAGCAAATGTCCGACGGCGCCCAGCGTGTACACGCGGTCGCCATCGACCGTCGGCGTGGCTCGCGGGCCGAGGGGATAGCTGATGGTGTAGCGGGCCTCGTACTCGCGCTTCCATAGCTCCTGACCGGTTTCTGCGTCGCATGAGAGCACGCGCTCGATGTTCTCGTCGGGAACGCGGTCGGTGACAAACACGCGGCCATCAGCGACGGCGGGACCGGCGTAGCCGGCACCGATGGGGACGGTCCACATCCGCGACAAGAAGCCGGTGGCAGGATCAACGGCCGGCAAGGCATCGACGATTCCCGTCTCGCGCCACGCCAAATCGCGCTGCGGTCCGCCCCATTGTGGCCAGTCGTCGGCCACTGCAGAACGCGTGCAAATTGCAACGACAGACAAGATAACAATCGCTTTTCTAGATGCGAGGTTCAAGACTCAACTCCTCGAAAGTGGGATTGCGGTTACCGATTATTGACAAACCAGACACCGAAATCGTCGAGCAACTGGTAATTCTTCGATTTCTTGTCAACAGCTTTGATTTCAGCCAAGCCTAGATAGAATTCCCTGCCGTCTCATCGCGTAGTCTATCGGAGAGGCGGGTGCTTGGCAACAGAATGGCGTTTTGGACATGGCACCCGATGGCTGCTCCCGACATGTGTGTCCAACAAAACCGCGAAGGCGCCAAGGACGCGAAGCTACTCAGCGTTCTTAACGCCTTAGCGGTAGATTTTCCGGTCGATCTTTTTTTCTTGGCGCTTGTTGATCGGGGGGTACATGCTTCGACTGCTGGCATTCGAGCGAGCCGTCCAGCCGGACTGGCCTTAGCGTGGTTGTCGCAACACCCTCGGGTCGGCCAGTAGTTTCGCCAGTACCTCGTGCTCAACGATACTGCTCTTGCCGTATTCGCGTCCGATCGTGTTGTTGTGATAGTCCATTTCGCGTTCGGCCGGCGTATTGCCGGTATTTCCGTCCTCATGCGCGTCGGTCACGACCTTCGCAAATACCTCGCCGTATTCTCGGGTCAATAAATAACTCCATAAGACATGACGGAAAGCGTCCTCAGGGACGTGTTCGTCGCGCTGGTGGGCTCCTTGTGACTCGCGTTCGGCACGTTCCTTAATCCGCAGCAGCGTGGGGGCTCGCAATGGGTTTTGCGATACGAGTTGAATTTCGGCGGGTGTCAGACCTTTTTCGAATCGCGCGGAAAGCTGACGCAGGTCGTCTTCGTCGAGTACCAGGAGATGTTGATCGTCGCGTTTATCGACGCGGCAGCGGGTCGAAACGTTGTGTCCCTTCACGGGAAATGTCGCCACGCCCACAATCTCCAGCGGCATTGTGGCTTTGCCTGTCGATGCTAGTGCAATTAAGCTAGCCACCAAACGTTCCATTCCCGCTATGGGATCGCGAGGATTGATGTCGCAGGCCATCCGCAGGGATTCGATGCGCAGAGAATCCTGTTTCGATGGGTTTTCCTCGTGCTGAGCGGCAGGGGTCGTTTCGGTCGCGTTGGCGGCTGGTTCCGCCGTGTCCGCAGTCAGCATGTCGACTTGAATGTTTCGCGCGTCCACGGCGACTCGCTCCCAGCTC
>SXHS01000101.1 GCA_005773145.1 Planctomycetaceae bacterium
CGAGCGCGGGTCGCGCAAGGGCGCAGTATTCGTTTCCGTACACCGCGCGCCGTGGAAAAGTAAATCGAAACGCACGCCCTCTACCGATAGTGGCACCGGTTTCCAGCCTGGGGACAAGTGGCATAGGCTTCCAGCCTGTGGGTTGAACCTGCATGCCCCATCGGCAGGCAAGAGGCCTGCCGCCACTTCCTTTCAAACTGTCGTTTCACGCAGCTTTACGCTGGCTCAAGACGCGTCGCAGGGCGGGAGTTTGAATGAGCGGTTCAGCGGCCGCGTCGTGTCGAATGGCATCTAGCACCTGCCCTAATTGCTCAGCCGCGCTCAACGAGAGATCCACGAAGATCCATTTCTGTCCGCCAAACTCACAACCCCCCCCGCCCGCACCTTCCAGCCACTCGAAGCGGACGGTGTAGCCGAGCTGACGAGCCAACTTGGTTGCCTGTTCGAATAAGTCGACGGTATGCATCCTGTCTTGTCCAATCGCCCCCAATTATCTCGCGTGGGAGGCGCAACCGATTGCTATCGGATTCCGACGCTGCGGGGGGCCGATTGTACGGGGATCGTTTACAGTTGCCCAGGTCAATACGACGATGCAATTGGCTGGAATCAGGAGTTGTCACCATGCGGAATGCGGACGAGTCGACTCAAGAGATAGCAACGCTGCGACAGCAGCTGGCGGAACTGCGCGAACAGCTGACAAACGCCCAGCGTATGACAGCATTGGGCGAGTTGCTGAGCACCACGACGCACGAGTTCAACAACATTCTTATGACGGTCATGAACTACGCCAAGCTGGGGTTGCGCCAACCCGATCCGGCGTCGCGTGACAAGGCCTTCGGTCGGATTCTGGCCGCCGCCGAGCGGGCGGCGAAGATCACTCACAGCGTTCTTGGCATGGCTCGCAATCGCTCGCAGGCCATGGAGCCAACTCAGCTCGAGCCCCTCATTTCTGAGACGCTCGTCCTATTAGAGCGGGAGATGCGACGGTACCGCATCACCGTGGAGTGGGAACCTCAACCCGTCCCGGCGGCTCTCGTGCACGGCAATCAAATCCAACAGGTCTTGCTCAACCTGTTGATCAACGCCCGCCAAGCCATGCCGCAAGGGGGCCGGGTCTCGATTCGTTTGTCCGCCGACGAAGTAACCGGCTATGTCGATATCACTGTTCGAGATACCGGCTGCGGCATCTCGCCCGACCGGCTCCCCCGCATCTTCGAACCGTTTCATACCACGAAGTCGGGGCCCGATCAGACCGGCCGCGGCGGAACAGGGTTAGGATTGGCCACCTGCCGCAATATTATCGAAGCGCATCATGGACGGATGCGTGTGGAAAGTTCCGTCGGGAAGGGGACGGCCTTCACGCTGCGATTGCCGATCGCGCGGAGTGCAGTGACGACGCCGACGGGCATCGCGATATTGGCGAACGAGGCGGCCGCTCCCCTGCCCCTCCCCGCAAGCGGTGAGGGAGTTTGATGCGCCAGTGGCATAGGCTTCCAGCCTGTGGTGAAAATCAGCGGTCCTTCTCTTGCCACCAGTCCAAAACACCGCGCGACTGTGGCATCATGCGGCTGGAGTCGGTGAGCCGTTGCTGGAGGTCGCCCAATATTTGTTGCTCCAATGATGTATCGCGTCCCATGGGGATCCAACCCAGCGTATCGGCGGCTTGGATGGGCGTGCCTTGAGGGACGACTTTTTCATCTTGTTCGCGCAACAACGTCTGATCATGTCGGGGTGTGGCCATGCCCACGGTGGCGTGCTCGGGGCGGATGACATCTTCCAGTTCCTTGGCGACTTCTACGGCGACCAGATACGAACCGTTGGCGGGAATCACCCGCACCGTGGCCCGTCGTCGAATGGATTGCAGCGTCGCCAGATTACGTTCATACCCCCAGGTGGAATCCGTTCGCCAGGGTTCGAGCCAAGTTGCGCCCGCTTTGGGAAATGTCGTGAGGCTCCCCTCGGTGAGGACACCGCCAATCTCCTGGACGCGTTCTTCGCGCTCCACTTGGAAATAGTCGTCAACGGTGTCCACTAACTCGTACCAGAGAAACTCCCGGTCCAAGGATGCGATGGTCATGGGATTCGGCAAGGCGGCGACGGCTCCAGTGGAGGGAGTTGCGACTGATGAGCCCCCATACGGCCACCCCTGACAGCCGCAGGCCAGCAGCATAACGGCGGCGATCGACCGCATGCCATGGAGAGCGGCGATACGCGAAACGGTTCGCGCCAACCTGGTCACGGCGGGCTCTGGAATGCCGACAACAGGCTGCATCGACTCTGTCTCGGGGTTCATCCTGAAACTGCTCCAGAGCGTATTGCCACATGAGCGCCACATGGCGGGTGCCGAGTGTCGCTGATCGGGGCGGACGGTGCAAGATCATACTCCCTGGTTGAGCGCCGGAGGGGGCCGGTTTTCAACGTGCTCCGGCGACTGCTACCATGGGCAGTTATGGTTGCTCAGTACACATCCGACGATTTTTCGTTTCAGTATCCAGAGAATTGGACGCTGATCGATCGCCAAGACGTCACTTGGCCTAAGTACGCCGTCTTGCAGTCACCCGGGGGGGCCTATTGGTCGGCCCATGTGCATCCGCCGTCCGCACGTCCGATTCCCTTGGCGAGTCGATCCTTGCAGACCATGCGGTCGGAGTATCCGGAATTGGAATTTCATGCCCTGGAACGAAAGGTGGACCGCTACGAGGCCAGCGGTTACGACATCTATTTCTACTGTCTTGATTTCTTAGTGCGGTCACAGGTGCTAGCGTTAGCCACGCCTACGCATGTCGTTGTCTTGTGGTATCAGGGGGAGGACCGCGAATTCGACGGTCTGTCCCCGATCTTTGAGGCGATCGCCGTCAGCCTTCTGCGCGGCTTAGCATGAAGGACACCGGCGCCTGCGACTGGGGGCCACGGATAGTCGCCTGCAAGCGCCAATCGGCTTTGTGTAAGCGGCGTATATGCCAGCGGTAAAATTTACACGATTGCATGACGACTGGTGGCATAGGCTTCCAGCCTGTGGTGAATCGCCAATAAATTCTACTGGCACGACAACAACCGAGGCATCGGCAGGCAAGATGCCCGCCGCCACATTTTCAGTGGCTTCGGCTTCCAGCCGGTAAAAGAACGGTCGTCCCGTCATCTTGGTCGCCCATAACTGCACGCCGCGTTTTAATTGGCACGACAATTGCGTGTTGTCGGTGTTGCCGTCCCGGAATCTTAGGCAAGCGAGGCCATGAGCCGACGCGATGAGCCCCTATCGGGGCAGGCCATCTTTTCACGGGGTCGTGTTTGAGGGTCTGGTGCTGAAGGGTCCAGGCGGTCACCATCCAGCCGCCTGGGCCCTTTCTCAGTACGACTTCGCTATAATCGACAGTCGGCACATGCCGGATCGGTATCGACGCGTAGGCCTGACGCTTGAGCTATCATGCTCATGCCTTCAAAGGCCCGGCCTGACTCGGAATGGGGGAAATTTTCATGGCCAGTAGTACGAACTCCGAGGACCTGAGCTACCAGGTTGGTGAGACGGCGGGCTTGGTTTGGAGCGCGCTGCACGAGCACGGCCCATTAACGCTAGCCAAGCTCGTGAAAATCGTGGACGCGCCGCGCGACTTGGTCATGCAGGCAGTCGGTTGGCTTGCCCGTGAAGACAAGGTGATGATCGAGGAGAACAGCCGTGGTCGTGGGGTTGCCCTGCGATAAGGGTCGGATTTAGCTGTCGCATTGCGGGAGTCCGCAGCCGCCGCGCCCGCAGGGGCTGAGTTGCGGCATTTCACAGGGGCCGCCGGCGCTCCCCTTGGACGGTGCCGCCGGGACGCTCAACAAGCGGGTGACGTGCGCCCCGCCGCATGTCTCGCACTGCACGGGGTGCTGATCGCGGACAAGAACCTCGAATTCCTTATGGCAGTCGCTGCACACAAATTCATAGATGGGCATGGTTTTGTGCTCCTCCGTCGTGCCAATGATGCGAATGTGCCATCACAGCATTAATGATAGATCAGCCCGGGGGCATTGTCACCCGGCCCTGTGAGCGCATGGCACTCAAAGTTGGCCGGAATGGGCCCCCCTGGTGGTTGGCTCATAAAACGGCATACGATAAGGTGAAGCGCTGTGGGAAGGCGCGACACGTTGCACTGGGCGCTCAACAAGCGGATTGTAAAGAACCGCGGTTGTGTGACGGGCATTCGGGCTGGAAAGGTGGCTGGTGAAGAAGATACTTGTTACTGGAGGCGCCGGGTTTATCGGCTCGCACCTCACGGAGGCACTGCTGCAGCGGGGCGATCACGTGACGGTGATCGATGACGAATCCACTGGGGCGCAAGTCAATCTGGCGGATGTCTGCCGACACCCACTTTTTAGTTGGGTTTCGGGATCCGCCGATGATCGTCGCACGATCGATGCACTTCTCGATGATATCGACGAGGTCTACCACCTAGCCTCGGCCGTGGGTGTGGCGCTGGTGGCGTCACGGCCGATTGAGGCGATTCAGCGCATCCTACAGCCGAATCATGTGGTGCTGGCCGCCTTGCAACAACGTCAAGAGCGTTTGCCGTCGCGGCCCGTGCGATTTTTTTTGGCCAGCAGCAGCGAGGTCTACGGGAAAAATCCGAGTGAGTCTTGGCCGGAAGGGGCCGACTTGATCTTTGGCCCAACCCACTGCGCCCGCTGGTCTTACGGTGCGAGCAAGGCGATTGACGAGTTCATGGCCCTCGCCTACTGGCGTCAGTACCAGCTCCCGGTTGTGATCGGCCGTTTCTTCAACGTGGTGGGGCCGCGGCAGCGGGGCGACTATGGCATGGTCCTGCCGCGATTGATCGATGCGGCAAAACGCGGCGGACCGTTGACAGTCCATGACGACGGCCATCAGGTCCGTTGTTTCGCCCACGTTCGAGATGTGGTCGCTCAAGTGCTGCAATTGATGGAATCACCTCAGGCTGTGGGGCAGGTGTTTAATATGGGTAGTGACCAGCCAATATCAATCCTGGAACTAGCTCGGCAGGTTGCCGATCACTTCACCCCAGTCCCGGCTATCCAGTTTCAAGCCTATGCCGAGGCGTACGATGCGGATTTTGAAGACGTGCGCCGGCGCGTCCCGGACCTATCGCGGTTGCGGGCGACGATCGACTACCGCCCACAGTACGACCTGCCGGCCATTATTCGCGAGCTGGTTGAGCAAGGCACAAGCACGACGGATACACGCTCAACCGACGCGTCCGAATAGGCCGGAACGCTCTGTTTTTCGAAACAAACATTTCGACGAAGGCACATCGTGAGGAAAACACGTCTTGGGGAAGCTGGGGAGAATCCCTTTCTAGTGGAACCGGATTTCCGGTTCGCGAAACTAGCGCCCTCTGGCTGATGATTCCGGTGGCCCTTGGTGATTGTTTTGCCCCGTAAAACTTCCGCCATGCCAACAGCCTAAACACTTACCCGGCGCCGCCTGGGAACGAGAAGAGCCCCCATTTTCCCGGCCAAATTCGGTCACGGCGCTGCAGGTACGACGAGAAACAGGCCCGTGGCCGTGCTGTTTGTCCCGACTGCCATTACCGTTGATTTCCCTTGACAATACAGGCCCCTAGGAGTGACAATTAAAGATAGAGGGGCGTGTGGCGACACAGAGGGGACGGGGAGCAGAACGGCCGTGGTGGCGTGCACAACGCTGATCGAAGGCGTTTGTGCGTTTCCGAAGACGGTACCTTCCCAAAGACAATGGTTGCCACATCTTTTTTCCGGCGGAGAATGCGTGTGCCCCAAATGGAATGTTCTGGCTCCCCTTCGGTCGCTTTGCCACCTTGTATTTCCGGTCGGCGTTTTTCTGTTCAGTGGCCCCAGGCCGACGCTACGGCTTCCCGTCGCGCCACCCGTGTTGGCCACCGCCGAGGCGTGACGCTGATCGAGATCCTTGTGACCACGGTCATCACGCTGCTGATCATTTTCGCTGTCGTTCGTGTGTTTGCCATGATGGGTGAGGGCATGCGGGACGGTCGGGCGACCTTGGAAATGTCCGGCCAACTCCGCTCCACCATGTTGCGGTTGCAGCAAGACTTGGACGGCATCACCGTGCCCATGCTCCCCTGGGTCAATCCCGATAGCGGGCTCGGCTATTTTGAGTACACCGAGGGACTAAGCAGCGATCGCGATTCGGATGGGAACGGTGTGGTCGATGCGCTCGAATCTGGCACGGGCAATCGTGATACCTCACGTGGCGATCTCGACGACATTCTAATGTTTACGGCGCGCAGCCGCGGTGAGCCGTTTATGGGGCGATTTGATCACGACAACAACCCGTCTACTGCGCCGTTACTCATCGAGTCGCCGATTGCGGAGGTCATTTGGTCCGTGAAACTGGGTGACCGGAATGCCAACGACGTGCAGGAAACCGGAGAAGGATATGTGCTGTACCGTCGCGTCATGCTCGTTCGTCCAGATCTCGACCTGAGCAGTCAAGATGCCGTTACGTTTCTCCGCGATAATGATATCTCGGCGAGGCCCAATCCCAACGGCGGCGGCATGATTGCCAACTCAATGAGTGACCTTAGTCGGCGTGAGAGTCGGTATGGGCATTTTCGATTAAACCATCCGTTTCCCATTGAACCGGGCATCCTTACCATCGACCTGAGTTCGGAATACTTTGGCGACGATGTGATCCTGGCCGACGTGCTGGCCTTCGATGTCCGTGCGTACGATCCCGCGGCTCCGATTTATGTCTCCGGACCACTGTCCCTGGCACCCGGTGATCCAGGGTATCCGCCCACTGGAACACCCGCTGGGGAAGGCGCGTACGTCGATTTGAACTTCCTTCGCTTGTCGCCTCCTTCAAATGTAAGTCGATTTTCCCACGGCCCGGATCCCAGAGCCGTGACGGCCATGCTGGGAATCCGGCCGTTTGTAGACCCCAGCGTCAGTCCACCCGTCGCGACCTACGACACTTGGCCGGATATCTACGAACGGGACGGTATTGATCAGGACGGAGATACACTCGTCGACGAGGGGACGAATGGCATCGACGATGACAACATCAACGGCGTGGATGATCCGGGGGAACGCGAGACAAGCCCTCCCTATCCGTATCCCTTGCGCGGCATCCAGGTAACGCTACGGATGGTGGACTACGCCACGCGGCAGGTGCGGCAGGTCAGCGTGGTCAGCGATTTCGTTCCCAATTAGTGCTCGTTTTATTTCGGCTCCTGCCACGACTCCCGCCCCCGCATACTGATTGGCCCATGCATACGATTCGACTACGGGGACCGTGGGAGTATCAGCCGCTGGCGCACACGGGCCGCTTGCCGGATGGCTCGGTTGTTGAACAAGCGGAAATCCCCCCGCCCCCCCCGGGGCGCGTTGCCATGCCGTGTGATTGGGGAGCCACTTTGGGGCACTCGTTTCGTGGCCGGGTCCGTTATGCCCGCCACTTCCACCGACCAACCGGGCTGACGCCGGGCGCCGTTGTGAGGGTGACCCTGACGGATGTCGATGGTTGGGCTCAAGTGTTTCTTAATGGCGAGCTGCTCGGCATGGCCGATGGTCCGACCTGTCCCGTACAATTCGAGGTCACCACGCGGCTGCAAAACCGCAA
>SXHS01000102.1 GCA_005773145.1 Planctomycetaceae bacterium
GGCGCCGCGGGCTCGCTACCTCCGGCCGCCAAATAGGGTCCGCGGGGGGCCTTTTGCCGCGCAGGGGAGTAAAAATTGCCGTTCTTGGTCTGACGTTTCCCGGCTGCGGGTGCCGTTTTGCCGCGGCCTCCCCCTTTTGGGCTAGGCAAAGCGAAACCATCGGGTATATTGCAGGTGGTCGGTTTGACGAGGTCCGAGCATCCATTCTCACGAATCTGCGCCTTCTTTCGTCTATGCCGCTTGGTTGGCCACCATTCTGGCCACTTCCGTCGCGACCCGGAACAAAGATCGGTCGGCAATTCGTTTGGAGTAGAAACCGTGGGAATGAAATTGTATGTCGGGAATCTGAGCTACAGCGTAAACAATGAGTCATTGGAAGAACTCTTTGCTGCGTTCGGCACGGTGCGCAGTGCTCAGGTAATCCAAGACCGGGACACCGGACGAAGCAAGGGATTCGGCTTCGTTGAGATGGCGGACGACAATGCGGCTCGTACGGCCATCGCTGAGCTCAATGAAAAGGACTTCGGGGGACGTGCCTTGACGGTCAATGAAGCTCGGCCGCGTGAAGAGCGTGGCGGCGGCGGTGGCGGTGGTGGTTATGGCGGCGGACGACGCAGCGGTGGCGGCGGCGGTGGCGGCGGCAACTATCGTCGCTAGGCATTAGCCAACCCAACACGTTGGGGCCGGGGGTGCCTGTAAAGGTACTCCCGGCCCTTGTTTTTTTCGGTGGCCCGGTTGTTCCGCTGCCACTCCTGTACAGGAGCACACGATCATGGGCCAACGCAAACATCACCACAACCAAAACAAGCGACAGAAGCCCCGCACTGGGGGCGGGCCAGCTCCGCTACGTGCCGCCTTGCCGCCTCTCGAAAAACGAATCCCGGTCGTCTATGGCCGGCCCTTCATTATTCTAGAAGACAGTCAAAAGGGCACCTTCGTTTATACCGGCGGTCAGTGGATTCCTCATGACCGGTCCATTGCCGAGTGCCGCCTCGACTGCCAGGTCAAAGCCTTGTCACAAAAAATCAACGGCATGACACGCTACGAAGTCGCCCTACCGGTCACGGCAGACACCGAATAGCTCGCAGTCAACTCTCGGGGCAACCCAACCCAGCCTTACTCGGCCGGCTCAATCGTGGCCCACATGGAACCACGGCAGGCATCCACCAGCACGTCGGGGCCAAACGCGTGGATCTGATCTCGCTTCAATTCGGCATGTTCGAGCGTCGTCGTCAAGCAGATCGCCTTGCCCGTGTGATCGACGGTGCGCGCCGTGCGAAATGCCATCTCCGTTGTTTGGCCAAACAGCGATCGCAGCATGTGCACGACGTAGTCGTACGTGTGCGCCTCGTCGTTCCATAGAATCACGTGGTATCGAGGAACCCGTCGGGGTTTGACGCGCCGTTGACGGCGCGTTTTCGGCTGACGGACCGTTACCAACTCCATCAGGCCGGATTGCATGGCTGTCCTCACAGCTGATACGGGTCGCAAGTCGCGTGGAATCGGCTATTATACGCCTCGGGCATATTCGTCACAAGCATCTGGGAGCCTTCCAGTGACAAAATTGGAATCCTACCTTCAAGAGCACCGTGAAGTGTTCGAGCAAGACCTATTCGAGCTATTGCGGATTCCCAGCATCAGTGCTTCCTCGGAAGCGCGACCGGACGTGCTGGCCGCTGGCCAATGGGTTGCCGACCGGTTGACGGGTATGGGATTGGAAACCGAATTGATCTCAACGGATGGGCATCCTATCGTGTTTGCGCAAACCCCGTCGGTCGCGAATGGGCCGACGGTCCTGGTCTATGGCCATTACGATGTCCAGCCCCCCGATCCACTGGCGGAATGGCATTCGCCCCCCTTCGAGCCCACCGTGCGCAATGGCAATGTTGTGGCGCGCGGGGCCACGGATGACAAGGGACAGATGCTGACGCACGTCCAGAGCGTGCGGGCCTGGCTGGCAACGGTGGGCAAATTGCCCATCCAGATTAAGTTTCTCATCGAGGGGGAGGAGGAGGTGGGGAGTCGCGCCCTCCACCATTATCTGCCCGATCACACCGACCAGCTGGCCTGCGACGTGGTGGTGATTAGCGACACGAGCCAGTTCGGACCGGGAATGCCCGCCATTACCTATGGTCTGAAGGGAATTGCCTACTTTGAGTTGACGCTCACCGGCGCGAAGCAGGACCTGCATTCCGGCACGTTTGGCGGCGCGGTGGCCAATCCGGCGAACGCGCTAACTCAGCTATTGGCTCGATTCATCGACAATCAGGGGCGCGTACAGATTCCCGGTTTCTACGACGATGTCATTCCCGTGGAAGATCGCGAGCGGCAAAATTTTGCCGCATTACCATTCGACGAAACGAGATTCATGCAGCGGCTTGAGGTGGACGCCCTGGCGGGCGAAGTGGGCTATACGACGCTCGAGCGTCGCTGGGTACGGCCAACGTTTGACATCAACGGCTTGACCAGCGGTTATCAAGGCGAAGGGGCCAAAACGGTCCTGCCGGCGTCTGCAAGCGCAAAGTTCAGTTTTCGCCTTGTCCCCAATCAAGATCCAACGAAAATTGCCGCAGCCCTGCGGGCCTTTCTGCAGCAGCATTGCCCGCCGGGGATTCGCCTGCAACTGGCCGAAATGCACCATTCGCCGGGCGTGGTCGTTTCGTTGGATAGTCCCTACGTGCACGCGGCCGCGACCGCGATTCATCGAGCCTTTGAGCGACCGCCGGTCTTCATTCGTGAGGGGGGATCGATCCCTGTCGTCACCGCATTCCGCCAACACTTGGGCAGCGATACACTGTTACTGGGTTGGGGCCAAGACGACGACAACACCCATGGCCCCAACGAAAAATTTTCGCTGGCCGATTACCATCGGGGGATTCGCGCCAGTGCCTACCTTTGGGAAGAGCTTGGAAAAATCAGCCGGCGTGGCTGACGAACCGCTGGAGTTTTTTGCATCATGCTGGATCGTAAGTACATCCTGGATCACGCCGCACACGTACAAGCAAACTGCACGGCGCGGGGCGTGACGGTAGACTTGGCAGAATTGGTCGCGCTCGAACAACAGCGGCGTTCCAAGCTCCAAGAGGTTCAGGAACTCAATCGACAAGCCAACGACGTGGCCAAGTCCATTGCACAGGCAAAATCCCCCGAGGAGCGTGAAGAACGCAAAGGGACTGGCCGCGCCCTGCGCGAACAGAAGGAGCAAGCGGAGCACGAGCACGATCGCTTCGAGCAACAAATCCTCCAGATTCAACAGCTGATCCCGAATCTGACGCATCCGGACGCCCCCGTCGGCACGGATGAGACGGCCAGTCAAGAATTGCGGCGCGGCCAACACGCGCCCCCCACGTTTGGTTTCCCCCCCGCGGACCACGTGACCTTGGCGGAACGGCTGCAGTTGCTCGACCTGGAAGGGGGCGCTCGCACGACCGGACATGGCTTCTACTTCTTGAAAAACGAGGCCGTGCTCCTCGAACTGGCCCTGCAGCGATATGCGCTGGATGTGTTGCTGCGCGAGGGGTTCGTGCCGATCACCACGCCCGACTTGGCACGCAATGAAGTCTTGGAAGGGATCGGCTTTCTGCCGCGCGGTCCCGAAACGCAGATCTATTCCATCGACAATTCCGATTTGAGCTTGATCGCGACCGCGGAAATCACTTTGGGCGGATTGTACGCCGGCTTGGTGCTCGAAGCGGACGAACTGCCCATCAAGCTCTGCGGCATTAGTCATTGCTTCCGCACGGAGGCCGGCGCCCACGGTCGTTCCACACGCGGCCTCTATCGAGTCCACCAATTCACCAAGGTGGAGATGTTTGCCTTCACGACTCCCGAGCAGAGTGATGCCATGCATCAGCAACTGTGTGATCTGGAGTGCCGAATCTTCGACGGCTTGGGGATCCCCTACCGAGTGATCGACACGGCCACCGGCGATCTGGGGGGACCTGCCTATCGCAAGTTCGACTTGGAGGCGTGGATGCCCGGGCGAGGCGAGGGGGGCGAATGGGGAGAAATCACCAGCACCTCGAACTGCACCGACTACCAAGCACGGCGACTGCAGGTACGCTACAAGAACAAAGGCGAGAAGGGGACGCACTTCGTACACACACTCAACGGTACGGCCGTCGCCATCAGCCGCGCCTTGATCGCCATCTTGGAAAACTACCAGCAGGCAGACGGTTCGGTTGTCGTGCCCGAAGTGCTGCGGGCCTGGGCTGGAACCGACCGGATCATTCCGCGCAAGACAACGGGCTGACCGGCAACCTATGATGCGATCGCGCGGAGTACCGCTTCCGCCTGCTGGCAAAGCTGAATCGCGTCACTTTCTTGACTGGCTTCGGCCACGATCCGCACGACGGGTTCGGTATTGCTGGCGCGAATCAACAGCCAGCGGTCGGGCCAATCCAGGCGTAATCCGTCTAGGCGATCGGGCTTGGCCTGTGCAAAATGATCGGCGAGCGCACCCCAGGCCGTTGTCACGCGGTCGGTGGGAAATTCCATCTTCGACTTGTGGATGGCATAGCGGGGAATCGCATCCGCCAATTCGCGCAATGTGGCATTTCGTGCCGCCATGGCATCCAGAATCATAGCCATGCCCACAAAACTGTCACGCACAAAGCCGACTCGCGGATCAATCGGACCACCATTCCCCTCGCCTCCAAAGGCCGCTCCTTCGCGCTTCATGAGTTCCACCACGTGAGCCTCCCCTACTTTCGATCGGAACAGGGGGACGCCGTGCCGCTGCGCCAAATCGGCCGACATGCGGCTGGTCGAACAATTCGTCACGATGGGCCCTTTCCGGCCGCGCAAGGCGTGATCCACACAAAGGGCCAAGGTGTACTCTTCCCCCAGATAGACACCATTGGCGTCAATCACCGCCAACCGATCGGCATCGGGGTCCTGACAAAATCCGACCGCGGCCCCCGTGGCCACAACCTGCGCTCCGACTTCCGTCAAGTTTTCCGCAATTGGTTCAGGCGGGTGTGAAAACTGACCGTCGGGTTCGGCCCCCAACAAGGTCAAGGAACAATTCAATTCTCGCAGCAGCAGACATCCCAACAAACTGCCTGCGCCATGATTGGAATCTAAGAGAACATGAAATCGGCAACCGCGAACCCGCGGCACGTCGATGTTGGCCAATACCAACTCAAGGTGTCGCGCCGTCGAGTTGGGGCAGGTACGCGCCGTCCCGATCAAATCATGCTGCGCCCAGCGATATTCCGACGATTCGTAGACCCGACGGACGCCTTGGCCGATCGTCTCGGTCAAAACCGAACCATCCGGACCAAATAATTTCATGCCGTTGTATTCAGCCGGATTGTGGCTGGCCGAGACCTGAATCCCCCCCGCGCCCTGATATTGACGAATCAAGACACCGGTCGTGGGCGTCGCGGCAACACCCGCATCTACAACCGCTCGACCCATGGCCACGAGCGAGGCGCGGATGGCATCGGCCAACATCCCCCCCGTCGCGCGGCCGTCGCGGGTGAGCACGATGGTTCCCGGTTCCGTCTGCGCGGCGAAAGCCGCAGCGTAACGCACTGCCAGGTCGGGTGTTAGGCTGTGCCCGATAACTCCTCGAAGTCCCGATACGCTGATAATCGGCTGTGGCATCATGGAAAGTCCCAGACAAGAATATCCCATTTCGTCCAACGGATGTACGACGTGGCAAAAAAAACGGCGCAGAGCGATCGGCAAGCATTCACGTGGTGATCGGCAAGCATTGTAGTCGAATCGCACACAGCGCACACCGGGCCGCACACCAACTTGATGCGTGGGGTGTCTGGCACCTAGAATCCTCTGGGACTGGGCACCATCTGCCACACCGCTCAGGCGCGGATTGGGCCGATCTCGAACGAATCATCCTCTACACAAAGTGAACTGCGATCATGTCGATGTCGACTCCTGCGTTTTCGCTGGACCGGGCTCTGGAACGATTGGCCCAGGCGGCCAAGTCCGATCCCTCGGTACTATCCCCCGGTGCCGTCGCCAATATCCGCCAATGGTTGACGGAACCCCGTTACGCAAAATACGCACCGGTCGTAGCGGAACATCTGGAACGGCAGGCCTGGAAGGTCCTGGACGATGCCTTCTGGACGGTCATTCCATTCGGCACCGGCGGGCGACGCGGCCGCATGTATCCCATTGGTTGCAATGCGATCAACGAGCGAACCATTGGCGAAAGCGCGCAGGGATTAGCTGAGTACGTCAAGGAGCATGCCCAGGCTGGCAGTGAGCTGCGCTGCGCCATTGCTTACGACACGCGACACGGATCGATCGAATTTGCCCAGCTCTGTGCTGAGATCATGGTGGCTGCGGGGTTTCGAGTCTTTTTCCTACAGCCGCATCGCAGTACTCCCGAGCTATCGTTCTTGGTACGTCGTGAGCGGTGTCATTGTGGCATCATGGTGACGGCAAGCCACAATCCACCCAGTGATAACGCCGTCAAATGCTATTGGTCCACGGGGGGACAAATTCTGCCGCCGCATGACAAGGGAGTGATCGACCGCGTCATGCGTGTGGAGGACATTCGACGCGTGGACTTTTCCAAGGCGTTGCAAGCTGGGCAGATCGTGATGTGTGCGGAGGAGACCGATGCGGCCTACTTCCAAGCCCTAGCCGCCCAACGATTTTCAGGACCTCGTGACATCAAAGTGTTGTATTCGCCACTTCACGGCGTCGGCAGCTGTTCGGTACCGGAGGCGCTGCGCGCCGACGGATTCTCGGATGTGACTATTTTTGCGCCGCACGCAGCGCCCGATGGGGATTTTCCCAACGTTCCCGGACATGTGGCCAATCCCGAAAATCCAGCCGTATTCCAGGCCTTGATTGAGACGGCGCGTTCCAACGGCACGGATTTGGTATTGGCTACCGATCCCGACTGCGATCGACTCGGATGCGCCGCGCCCCTTACGCTATCGCCGAAGAGTGAATGGCTGACCCTGACGGGGAATCAGATAGCCGCCTTGCTGGCCGACTTCATATTGGAACAACGGCGGTCGGCCGGCCATTTGTCGCGTGAGCACTACCTCGTCAAAACCCTGGTCACCACGGAGATGCTGCGGCGGATTGGCGATTCCTACGGCGTGCGCACGCACGGTGACCTGCAGGTGGGCTTCAAGTGGATCGGTGGTGTCATGGACGAGCAAGGGCCCGATCGCTTTGTATTAGGGGCGGAGGAATCACACGGGTATCTAGTGGGGCAGTACGCCCGCGATAAGGACGGCGCGGTGGCGGCCATGCTGCTGGCCGAAGCGGCCGCCAGTGCTAAGGCCAAGCGCCGCTCGCTTCATGAAAAACTCGATTCGCTCTACTGGCAACATGGTTACCATGCCGAGGGTCTGGTGAATCTCACCATGAGCGGTGCGGCGGGCATGTCGCGCATGCAGGCCCTGATGGAGAAATTTCGTCACGTCCCGCCCCAGGCACTCGGCGGCTTGCAGGTGGTGGCCCGCCGTGATTACGGGGCCCTCACCATCACCCGCACCGGCGAGCCCCCGCAGGCACTGTCGGGCCCACGCGGCGACATGGTCATCCTGGATCTGGATCAACCTGGCAACTACGTGGCCATTCGTCCTTCCGGTACCGAGCCCAAAGTGAAGATCTACATGTTCACGTTTGTGCCCGCCGAGTTGCTGGCCGACCTGGAAGATACAAAGAGGGATATGGGGCAACGTCTGGCTGCCTGGGAGACTGAGCTACGCGCGCTGGCCGAAGCCGTCTGATCGCCACCTGGAGCACACGGAAGTGTCAGCACAGGTGGCGGATCTGATAGAGTGACTGGCATGTCCGAATCCGCCGCCCAACCTGATCAGCCATCGCTTGGTTTTGACCACGCGGCCCAAAAAGTTCGCCAGTTCCCGCAGGTCCCAGGTGTCTACCTGATGAAGGACCGGGAGGGGCGCGTGATCTATGTTGGCAAGGCGTCCCAATTGCGATCCCGCGCGGGGAGCTACTTTCTGAAGGGGGCCGCCGAAGAGTATCGCACGGCGAATTGGGTGCAAGAGATCGCCGACGCCGACTACATTCAATGTGACAGCGAGGTCGAC
>SXHS01000103.1 GCA_005773145.1 Planctomycetaceae bacterium
GCAATGGCCAGGTCGTAGTCCCCGCTCATGCCCATCGACAACTCTGTGAGCGAGACTCGTGGTGGAGCGTTTCTCGCCAGCTGATCCCGCAGTAGACGTAGCTCTTCAAAGTCGCGCGCCGCCTGCAGCCGTCCACCGACGGCACCGGCCATCGCCATCAAACCGCTCACGGTTAGATGTGGGTGGTCCCGCCACGTCTCCCACTCCCGCAACAAGGCGTCCGGCGCCCAACCGTGCTTCGAGGGATCGCCGGATATATTCACCTCCAGCAGGATAGTCACCTGCATTTCCAGTGCCGCGGCGGAATCCTCGATTGCGTCGATCAATCGCAAGCTGTCGACGGAGTGGATCCGATGAACTAATGGTAAGGTACGCACCACCTTGTTGCGTTGCAGGTGGCCAATCAAGTGCCAGTAGATCGGCGCGTCCATCGTGAAAAGATCACGCAGCTCGGACTCTTTCTGCCACAGTTCCTGGGGGCGACTTTCACCGAAGTGACGACAGCCCGTCTGCGCAAGCAGCCGCACAAGATCGGCACCGACATACTTGGTTACGGCGACCATCGTCACCGACTCAGGAGGGCGTCCCGCCGATTCAGCCGCGCGCGCAATCCGTTCACGAATGATCGCCACATTGTCGGCGATCCTCTTTGCTGCCTCATTCATCAGCTGGTTCGATCTCCACCAGCGTTTCCGTTTCGCCATTTCGCAGAAAACGAGTGGCGATAAAGTCCGTGATGAAGTTCTGCCCCAATACGGTACGGCTGGCGGGGTTCGACAACGAGCGATAGAACAACCACTGCGAGCGCCCGGCCTGGACACGATAGCCAACGGCTTGGTCTGGCGGCACAATCGCCAAATTCTCGCCAACAGTCAATTGTCGCCATGTCATGGGCTTGGCCCAACGCTGCGGGTCGAGATCTAGAAACAACGGGCAATACAAGCGTTGAGCGACGGCGTTCTGATCCAGGATCAGCGCGCCCGTATCGTCGACCAGTCTTCCCGCACGCCGTTCCGATCGCCATTCGTTCAGTGCTAACGGCATTACGCGGGCCAGGGGTTTGCGGCCGAAGATCATACCGTCCACCATTTCGTCGGCCGGCGCGAAGTGAATGGCGTTGGCCAGCGGGAATCGATGCTGGTACTCGATCGTCGCCGATTGATCCCCCGTAACGGCATCGGCTAGGTACAAGAACCCATCGCCGTGAGCAAACAACACTTGGCGTTGTAAACGCCAACCTCCCACATACGAGATCTCCAGTTCGATGTAGTCCAAGCCGTCTTCCGAGATCCAGCAGATTTCTTCCCAGTCGGACGCGGTTTGCAATGGCTGGTGATTAATCTTTATCTGAGGATCCCAGGTTCCGCAGGCCACCACCTGCCCGCGATGATGAAACTCCAATGCCATCTGGCGGTCGTAATAGGTCAGCGCTAGGCACGGCTGATTAGGCTTCCAGCCTTCGCGCATCAGAGCAAACTCTGCCCACTCCGAATGCAACGATCGCTCGACGCGGCTGTCTCTCTTACCTGCATTGATCTTGCGAGCCTCGGGCAACAGTCCCAGGTTGAGGGCGATGACCGGGCAAGCGCGGCCGTCACAGAATTGCATGGCCGCATGCAACAGAGACCGATCAAAACGCGTGGCGACCTGCGGTTGGCCTGCCGTCAGGCGTGTTCCATTGGCATGGCACAACTGCAGACAGCGCCGCACGAACATTTCGAATTGATCTTCCATGGCGTGCGACCAGGCACGCGAGGCGTCCAACTGGCAAAGCGCTCGTAGACGGGTCCAACATGCCAATAACGCCGGCATGACATCCAGATGCCGAGCATGGGGCATGCCTTCACCATCCAACCAAGTGCTGATGTCGGTACCAAGTCGCGCCACAACGGGCTCACCCAGCTGATGGCAAACCTCCAATTCCGGGAAAACGTGTGCGAGCGTCAAAGGAAGTTCGCTGCGCAATAGTTGTTGAACCATAAGCGTTTGGTCATGCCCCGCACCAATCGCCGCCTGCGCGGTCTCCAGCAAGTGCTCCAGCAGAGACCACCAAGTCTCCGCTGGTAGTCGCAACGCCAACCAGGGGAGTATCCAGGCCCAGGCCACGTGCTCCAGGGCCAGAGGCGTATTCAATGAAGTCGAGGCGGCGCGAGCCAACCATTCCTCGGCGCGAAGCTTCCAAACGTCACACGCCTCGGCTCGTTTTGGACGTTCCACCTCGCTCAGCTGTTGCAGTCGTTCCAGCGACGACGCAGTTTCCGGCAGGTGATTGGCCAACCCCCACAACAGGGCCGAGGTGGCGTCGGTTCCCAGGAGTGCGGCAAAATCAGAATGCGTGCGCTTGCGGCGGGCCAAATGCTTGGCCCAAGCTCCCCATTGCTCTTCCGGCGAGCGCCGATGCATCTTCTTGGTCAAGGCACGATGGTTGGCATGTCTCCCCTGGGGGTGCAGGAGAGGTGCCACTCCATGCTGACGGACGGCCCCCAATCCGGGTTCTCGCGTTGTGGACATCCGGGTGTATCACCTTCCTCGAAAAAAAAGGACGACCAACTTCATACAGCAGGCAACCGGACGCCCATCATAGCCGCTCCCCCAACCGCTGACAATTCTTACCGTTCACTTCGCCCAGCCAATTTACGCGGGCTGCGATTTATGCCATGCTACACTGACATAAGGAGTGCCCGGGGGCCGCTGCCGGGATTTCCTCCATCACCCCCCCCACCGATTTCAAAGCTGGATTCCGACGATGGATCCGTCCATGGCGACCGGCGAGCACCAAGACTGGGTTTACCTGACGTCCCAGCCGCTGACTCCAGCTCAATTGGTCACCCATGTCACCTGCCCCGAGGCAGGGGGGGTTGTGGTATTCATCGGGACAACCCGAGAGATGACCGAAGGGCGGCAAACCCGGTACCTTGAATATGAAGCGTATGAAGAGATGGCCCGTGACCAGCTCGCGCATATAGTTAAGACGGCCCGCGAACAGTGGCCAATCGTTCGCTGCGCTGTCGCCCACCGTTTGGGGCGAGTGGATCTGTGCGAAGCGAGCGTGGTCATCGCGATCAGTTGCCCCCACCGACGGGATGCCTTTGCAGCCGCCTCCTGGATGATCGATTCGATCAAGCAGGTCGTGCCAATTTGGAAATGCGAACACTGGGCGGATGGGAGCCATGAATGGATTCATCCGACCATCCCCGACCCATCACCTACCCCATGAATGTCATGCAGCCAACGACGCGTGTTGAACCTAATGTTGATGCGACCGTCTCCCCAATGCCGCTCATCGACCGGTATGGTCGCATCCATACCAGCCTGCGGATTTCTGTCACGGATCGTTGCAACATTCGCTGCTTCTATTGCATGCCCGCCGAGCTCGTGTCCTTCAAGCCGCGCGAGGAGCTGTTGACATTTGAGGAAATCGAACGGTTCGTGCGCGTGCTGGCACCACTCGGAATCACTCGGTTAAGACTGACGGGGGGAGAACCGCTGATTCGTGCCGACTTGCCACGACTTGTCGAACGACTGGCGGATATCCCCGGCATCCAAGACTTGGCGCTGACGACCAACGGAATTCTCTTGCCGCAATTCGCTCGACAATTACTTAAGGCCGGACTCCATCGGCTGAATATCAGCCTAGACACCTTGAACGAGGCCACTTTTCAACGCATCGCGCGGCGCGAAGGGGTGAATCGGGTACTGCAAGGCATCGACGCGGCGATCGATGCCGGCTTTGAACGCATTCGTCTCAATGCCGTCGCGATTCGCGATATCACCGAACATGAGGCCGTGGCATTGGCGCAGTATGCCCGAACGAAGCGATGCGAGCTACGATTCATCGAAACCATGCCGCTGGATGCCGACCGTCATTGGACCAGGGATCACGTACTAACCGGCGAGGAAATCCGCCAACGCCTGGAGGACGCCTTTGGCCCACTAGTACCCAAACTCCGCGAAGACGTGAGCCAGCCAGCGGTTGATTTTGTGTTCGCCGATGGCCAGGGTGAAGTCGGCTTTATCAACCCCGTGTCGCAGCCTTTCTGCGGTGATTGCAATCGACTGCGTCTAACTGCGGAAGGCCAGGTTCGCAACTGCCTGTTCTCCCAGCGTGAATGGGACGCCCGCGAGTCCTTGCGAAACGGGGGAACCGACGACGCCTTGACCCAGCTGGTCCGCGACTGCGTCGCCGGCAAAGCGGCCGGACATGGGATCGATGGCCCATCATTCCAGCCACCAGCCCGGGCCATGTTTCAGATCGGCGGATAGGAATAACGCGCGAGACGATGACCATAGATCCCCAACACGGTCCTCTAAGTTCCCGAGATCGGCTCTACTTGGACAACGCGGCCACCAGTTGGCCCAAGCCGGACTCGGTCTATGACGCCGTGGACCACTTCCAACGCACGCTGGGGGCCGCGGCCGGGCGTGGCGCGTATCGACATGGTCAAGAAGCGGATCGTTTGGTGACAACCGCGCGTCAGCGCGTGGCCCAATTGCTCCATGTGCTGGATGCTCGCTATGTGGCCCTGGCATTTAATGGCACCGACGCGCTCAACATGGCGATTTTGGGGAGCGTGCGTCCGGGGGACCACGTCGTAACAACCGACGTGGAACACAATTCTGTATTAAGACCGCTTCGCTTCCTCGAACAGACACGGTCGGTCAGCCTGACGCATTTGCCCTGCGATCGGGATGGCGTGGTGGATCCAAGCCGGTTGCGAGACGCACTACGACCCAACACGCGGCTGGTCATCGCCTCGCATGTTTCGAATGTGTCAGGGGCCATTCAGCCGATCGACGACCTGGGCGCCATCTGCCGCGAGCATGCCGTGTGGTTTCTGGTAGATGCCGCGCAGTCACTGGGACACGTGCCGATCGATTTGGAGCAAAGCCCTGTCGATCTCTTGGCCTCCTCCGGGCATAAAGGCTTAATGGGGCCGCTGGGAACGGGCGTCTTGTATGCCGCGCCTCACATCTGGGACGCGTTGACGCCGTTGCGATTTGGAGGCACGGGGACCCAAAGCGGACGGGACTCGCAGCCCGCAGAGCCGCCGGAAAAGTTGGAGTCCGGCAACCTGAATATGCCTGGAATCGCGGGTCTGGCCGCCGGGTGCCGATTTGTGCAAGAGCGTGGAGTGGATAACCTGCGCCGACATCTTCAGGATTTGACGACACATGTGTTGGCTGGATTGGAACGAATTTCTACCATCCGCTGCTGGGGCCCACGCGAGCCTCACCGCCGATGCGGAGTGGTAAGCTTGACGGTTTCCGGATACGATCCGGCGGAGGTTGCGGCTATCTTGGATTCCTCATTCGGCATCCAGGTCCGAGCAGGATTGCATTGCGCGCCCCGCATGCACGAGTCGTGGGGAACCTTGCGAACAGGGGGAACCGTACGGATTAGTCCTGGGCCTTTTAGTACGATGGCGGATATGGATCGACTGTTGGCGGCCCTGGCCGAGTGTACGAGCTAAGTCACAGGTCTCACAAATCATATCAATCACGGAACGTATGGAGGAATACAAATGGCCAAGCAGCCATGGTATCAGGATGGTCTTAAGTTTAGTTGTTCGCAATGTGGCGATTGCTGCACGGGGGCGCCCGGCTATGTATGGGTCACCAAAGCCGAGATCGAGGCCTTGGCGTCTGAAGTTGCGGGCCCAGATGTCGAGATGACCGAGGAGTTGGTTGAGGCGTTCGAGAAGAAGTATGTCCGGCGTGTGGGAATCCGACGCAGCCTGGTCGAGTTCCCCAACGGTGATTGCGTATTTTTTGACAATCAAACGCGCAAGTGTCAGGTTTACAACGCACGCCCTCGTCAATGCCGCACCTGGCCCTTCTGGGAGTCGAACCTGCGCAGCACCGCCGCCTGGCAAGCAACCTGCGAAGTCTGCCCCGGCAGCGGCCAGGGAAAACTCTACCAATTGGAGGAAATCGAGGCCCAGCGCAAGCAGGTCCACGTGTAGCGACTATTTGAGCGCGGACTGGCCACGCTCCCGCCGCTGGTCATTGACGGCCATCAGGGCAGGGGGATGCTTGCGGATCAGACTCACCAGTTGAGAGGGGGTGCAAACCAACTGAGAGGCGGCCCGCGTCGGCTCCCCATGGCAGTGTTGCAGGCGGTCGAGGGCCTCAGCC
>SXHS01000104.1 GCA_005773145.1 Planctomycetaceae bacterium
AAGCTGGCTGCATACACGGCCGCATCATGATGGAGGAACTCCCCCTGTTTGCGGTATCCTGCGAGAGAATTCGAGATACGGTCGCCCGCGACTTGGTTGGTCTTCGACGCGGAGGCGGGTGTTGACTCCCGCGACCAAACGATCGCACGTCCATCCTGGCCGGTGGTGACTAGGGAGTCCGCATTCGGCGAAAAGACGGCGGACCAAACCCACCAACTGTGATCGGCGACTGTCTGGTGGAGTTGCCACCGTTGTCCGTCCCAGTTCCAGCACTTTGCCGTGTGGTCGTAAGAGCAAGTGAGCAATTGATCGCCCGACGTGGAAAAGTTGATGCCGAGAATGCCTTTCTCGTGCGCCGGCCACTCGGCAGCGAGTTCACCCGTATCCGCACGACGCACGGAGAGGCCTCCTTGTGAGTCCCCGCTGGCGAGCCACCGTCCGTCCGCGCTGAATGCCAGAGCGTGTATCGGTGCCGGGAGCTGCAGAGGCTGTCCTAGTAACGTGCCTGATGTGGCATTCCAAATGCGTATTTGTCCATTGCGTCCACCGGTGGCGATGCGTTGTCCGTCCGGACTGTAGCCGACAGTATCCGCGAGTGCCTCGAGATCGATTGTGATGCGATCGCGATGGCAGAGAAACTTTAGGCGTCCCCATTCCCAATTTCGCAGGGGTGTTTCCTGAGCGACGGCCGTGCGTTGTTGTTCCAGCAGCGCGCGGGCAGTGTCGAAGTCATTTTCCTCAATTTTCGCGGCTACATGTCCGATTGTGGCGATGTAGGCAGCGTAGGCGGCTTTGTCGCGTTGTTGGGTGGCTGCCACTTCCGCAGCGCGTGCCTCGCGCTCTGCCTCCATCGCCTTTTGGCGTTCGTTGCGAGCGTGTTCGGCGCTGGATTCTGCCTTTTGTCTTTCCAGGACCGCTACATCCTCTGCTTCCTTCGCCTTGTTGCGTTCGCTAATAGCCACTTCCTGCGCCGCCACCGCCTGTTCGCGGGCGGACTCCGCCGCGTTCCGTTGCCGTTGTGCCTCGGTCGCCGAATGCTCAGCATTGGCCCGCTCATGTTCGGCCCGATTCCGTTCGCGGTTGATCCAAAGTGCCGCGCCGGTGCTGAGTCCAACGATAACCAGCAACAGGCCAGCGATCGCGCGCTTCAAGGCACGTTGCAACTTCAGTTTCTTGCTGCGCTGTTGTTGCGAGGATTTCAGTTCCTGCCAAAGGTCTGCATGCGCGGCATCATCCGGGTTAAGTAACGTCAGCCCGAATTCAAAGTCTCCTTTGTGCAGTGCGCTCCGCCCATAAGCCAATTGCGTTTCGGCCAGTCCTTCTCGAGCCTTGACATTTGCCGACCAGAGCGAGCTGGCTTCTTGATAGCCATATAGGGCTCGGGCGAAGTGTTCGTAGTCGCGCGGATCGTTCTGGTCGGAAAGTTGTCGCGCGGTGTCGAGTTCCGCATCAGCACGACTGCGGAGCGTGATGCTTTCCAAGTGTCGCTGATATTGGCGTATGGCTTCTTGGAAGGCTTTCACGCCGGGGTACCGGTCTGCGTGGCGCGTGGCCATCGCGCGTAGCGCGATCTCCAGCAGTTCACCCGATTTGTCCGTCGGTCGGATGAGATTCTGGGCGGCCGCGTCGATGCGTTCCAGGGCATTGCGGCCCGGGTGAGGCGGCGCACCGGTGATGATTTCGTACAAAATCGCGCCTAGCAGGTAGACATCACTGAGCGGCCCAATGTTCTCCAGGTCGCGATTGGCCATCTCGGGGGCCATGTAGGCGGGCGTTCCGCCGTGACCGGCGGTGCCCTGAATCACGGCCGCGTGACGGAAGTCGGACGTCGTCATCGCCAGGCCCCAATCCATGACCATCACCTCGCCGAACTCGCCCAGCATGACGTTGTCCGGCTTCAAGTCGCGGTGAACGACCCCATTCGCGTGCGCGAACGCGACCGCGTCCGCTACGCTGAGCAAAATTTCCAGCGCATCCGCGACGGGCTGCGAGCTGATCTTCACTTTCCACGGTGTCCCTTGGACTCGCTTCATGGAATAGAAGAGCTTGCCGCCATCGTTCGTGCCCAACTCGTGGATCGGTACAATATTCGGATGATCCAGATCTCCTGTGATCACGGCCTCGGCAAGAAACTTATTTTGCTCTTCCGCGTCCCCCGATTGTTTGGGCATTTTTAAGGCAACGACACGATCGATCGAAGTTTGACGGGCGGCGTAAACAACACCCATGCCTCCTTCGCCGATCACTTCCAGCAACTCGTAGTCCGCGTCCCCTGTTGCGGCGGCACGGTCGGGATTGAGCGATCGAGACTTGATGATCAGCGAACCGTGCGCGGCACTCACTCCACCGTGCGGATTGACCGATACGAGACCGTCGGTTTGAAGTCCCGCTCCCCAGTCCTGAGTCGCTGCGTCACGGGCCAATCGTGTGGGCTGCTCTGAGGTCGGCGCCACATAAGGCTGGGTCGCATCCCCCTTGGCCGGATAGTCGACCGTGGAATCATGGTCCGTGGCCACGACAATGGGGGGCAGCGATAGGGGCTCGTTGCAATGCGGACACTCGTCTGCCATGGAATCTGCTTCGGATACCGATTGGCCACAATGAGGACATGCAATCATGATGTGATCCCTTGATTGCACGGCGAACTGATGTGCAGGCGTCGGCTCAGTCGAGCGGCCTTGTTCAACGCGTGTCGTGACAGTTCCTCCAGCAGCGGTTGTGACCGTATCCGACGATCGTCCGTCGCTCCGGTTCGTGTGGCATCATCCGTTGGCGCCCTGCGCGACGCGCCGGCGTCAATATCTTCAGGCGGTGCGGATGGGCGCGATTCCTCCAAGTGCCCGGAATCGGCCGGTTGCTCGCGGGCACCGTCCGAATCATCACCGGGGTCGATCACGCGATGCTGCCGCACGTGGACATCCAAAACGATCCTCTGTGTGCCGTCGGGATGCAACAAGTACACGCGGTAATGGCCATCGGGGAGTTCGGTCAGCTGGCGTAAGAGCTCAGCCGGCTTTTTCTTGCGCAATGCGTATTGGCCGATTTCGCTGTGGTCCAGCGGAGAAACTTCGCGCAATTCAAACTTTTCGTCCTCGATGGCCAGCGATTGACCCCGCGAGGTGCGGAATTCCGAATTCTCGCTTGACACCAAAGTCGCATTGTTATCGACCTGCGCGGTCGGAATCTCGGGGATGATGACGATCGTGGTACCACCTGTTGCCAATGAGGCGAAGACCGGGGGCGGAATGTCCATCTCTGGAAAAAACACAAAAGTTTCGAAGGCAATGGTGGCCCGTCCGGTGTCATCATCCACAATCACCACTTCGATACGGGTGGCCAAATTGGATCCAGACTCGTATTGGTGGCTCACATCAAACGTGCCACTTGTTTGCCCCAGGAAAGCAAAGAACAAAGTTTGTTGCGTACCATCTCCCCAGTCAACACTCAGTTCGAACTTGTCGCGCGAACCAACGTCGTGGACCTGCCCCGTCAATTGAACGGTTCCATTGGGGGCGGCGGTTAGTCCTATTGCCTGGACATTGGAAAAGCTGGGGGCCACATTGCGGACCGTTGTTGTCGTGGTTGCGACCGACAAGTTCTCGGGGATGTCTCCGCTGCGCCGCAAAGTCACGGAGATGGGATAGTCATCCTGTGACGTGCCGGTGGGACTGTCGTCCAAGTATCGATGCGTCACGGTGAACTGCGAACCCTCAACCGGAAACGCGACCGTCTCGGGGCGACCTTCTCCCCAGTCGATCACGAGTTCTAGTGGTCCGGGTCCTTGTTGTTCGAGATTCGACACATTGCCGGTCAGCGTGACGATGCCGCCTTCGTCGGTGGTGGTAGCTGCCAAGTTCAGGATTTGTGGCGGATCCGGGTTCACCACGAGACGAAAGGTCGT
>SXHS01000105.1 GCA_005773145.1 Planctomycetaceae bacterium
ACGCAGAGACGCGGAGGGGGAGGGAGGCGAGGGAGGGTGTCACGCTGCTTTTTCGATCCAGTCGATGATTCGCCAATCCAGCCAGCGGCGGTCGGGAGCGGAGACGGTACGGGAGATGAATCCCAGGTGACCGCCCCCCGGCGTCACGTGCAGGCTCACGTTTGGCGAGCGTGCAAACGATGTGACGCTTTCGATCGGGATGAGGGGATCGTCCGCGGCGGCGATGATCAGTGTCGGCGTCTCGATTGCGTTAAGTCGCGGGCCGGATGAGGTGCGCGTGTAGTAATCTGTTGCCCCCGCAAATCCGCACAATGGGGCCGTGACGGTGTCGTCAAATTCCCACAGCGTTGCCGGACGGCGTTGAATTGGCACGTCGGGCGCCTCGGGGTTTTCACGTCGACGCTTGCTTAGGTACTGCCACAGTATTTGGGTGAAGAAGCGATCGTAGAGTCGTGAGAATCCCTGCTGCAGACTGCGCGAGCAGTGTGCCAAGTCGACGGGCGGACAGACGGCCAGACCGCTGGCCACATTAAATTGGGCCAATCGCGCGCCATCCGCCAGCGCGTTCAGAATTAGATTTCCTCCCAGGGAAAACCCCACGACATGCAATGGGGAACCGGGACACAACACCGCAATATCCCGCAACACGGCCGCCACATCGCCCGTTCGCCCGCTGTGTGGCGGGTGTTGCGCGAGCCGCAGGCCGGCACCACATCCACGCATGTCCATTCGAAAGGTCCGCACGCCGCGTTCCGTGAGCCGCCAAGCCGTTCGCCGCATGTAGCCGCTCTGATGGCAGCCCCCCAGCCCATGCACGAGCAGCGTCACCGGTGCGCCACGGAACCAGTCCGCCGGTTGGTCGTCATGGATGACGACTTGATCCCCGTCGTCCAGTACGACATGTCGACGCTGGGTCTCGGTAGCCGGGACGGGACCACCCCCCCAATAAAAGAAACCGGCCAGCGTCTGCACGTGCCCGCCGCGAATGAGCCACGAGGCCTGGAACTCCCCTGGTGTTTGTGTCGAATCTTCGAACACGGTTCAAACTCCGTTTTGCACACCCATCCACCGTCGGACGGCCAAACTTGCGTCCGATATCGTGACGATCACCAGGATCGCCTATTGTTTCGTTAGTTTTTCCATCAGGAATTCACGGGCGGAGTGATAGGGATCGGCGGTGGAACTGGCCGTGATCACCAAGTGGCATTCATGTCCCAAGGCGTCCGATTTCTCCTTAAGTTTGAGACCGTAGACAGGATGATGAATGCCATGACTCTTATCTTCACTGGGAAGGGTCAACTTCATCCGATACGTCATCAACAGGGGCGGATCTTGGGCATCCAGGTGATTGTAGGGAGAAAACTCCTCGTAAAGAGGTCGATGTTTATCGTAATTGTCGAGCGCCTGCTGCAAGGAAGACTCCCCCACCGATAGATGGATCATCCGATGTTGCAACACATTGGGACCAAGCCACGGTTCGATCACCTTAGGATCAATCGACGTCTGTCCGCCGTGGACAGCTGCCGCTACCACACGGGTCGACTCACGCAACACGGGATCCGGGGACTGAGGATCCGCCAGGTCGTCATGAAACAGAATCCACATGGAGGTACAAGCGCCCGCACTGCCGCCGGTGAGTGCGATACGCGTGGCGTCGATGTTCCATTCTTTCGCTTTCGTTCGTAAGAATTGAATGGCACGGGCTGCGTCGTGCACGGGGGCCGGCAGTAGTGCCTCACTCGTTAGGCGGTAGTTGATAGCCGCATAGGAAATCCCCTTTTCCAAAAACGGACGGACATCCCCAGCATCCGCTCGCTTGTCCCCCCCCGTCCAGCCACCGCCATGGATGTAGACCAATAATGGGCGCGGTCCGTCTCCTGGTGCCTGGCAGAAATCCAGGGTGCAACTCACATGGGGCGCGTAGGAAACGTCGGCGTACGTCAATCCCGGCGGCGGTTCGTTTTCAGCGGCCGCCACGTCGCGACCCATCGTAGCGACCAGTGTTCCTACCAATGCCAAGACCATTCGTTGCCAAAACAACCTCATCTGGCGGTTTTTGAACGACATCGCAGGAGCCTCACGAAGGACAAAAATAAGGTTAGAGCCGTTCGAGTTTCTCTCGTTCCCAGGCGAACAGGCGACATCGTAGCACACACGTCAACCTCGGGCTCCCCAGGGGCCAAGGAGTCGTCCCTACGGCCGGTGGTTCGTATTGTGCCAACGGGACGCCTTGTGACGAATCCACCGCCCGGTCTGTCGGCCGGTGGGCCGGGTCCGGGACGGGCGCGGAGCCAAACGACGGCGTAAAGTTTACCGACGTACAAAAATCATGCCTCGCAAACCGGTTGGGTTCGCGCCTTTATCGCCTCGGCAATAAACGCAAACGGAAGGGACCGTGCGTGTCAACCAGCGCCTGGGATATCACCTGGAAAGTATTACGACTGACCGCTAATCAAGCGGTGGACGAGCTCCTGTTACCCATGATGGACTCGGACCGTCCCCTGCTGCGCAACCAGATCGTGGATTGTCTGGTCCGGCGGCGTTGCAAGCCAGCGTTGGCCACGTTGGTGACCGACTGGGCCGACCTCGACGATTCGATCAAGGAGATCATTGGCGAGCGTTCGGGATGTCTGAGTCTTGTGCTGCGGGACGCGATCGTTGGGACGGATTCCCAAGCCTGTCGCAACGCGTGCGATGCCGTCCTCGCCCTGCGCGATTACACGCTCGTTACCAGTCTGATCGCTGTGGCGGAGAACGACCAAAACCCCTTGGGTCCGATGGTCGCGGAGACTTTACTGGAACTCGCGCTACGACTGTACGACGAATTGGCTAGTCCACCGGAATACAGCCACCGCCACGACCCACAACGCGTACGCGATCATATGCTGACGGCGCTCGAGCCAGCCGTGCGTCGTTATGGCTATCATCATTGCATGGCAATCATGGAAGCGTTTTTGGTGTTGGCTTCGCGTGACAACCCTGCGCTCAAACTGGTGCTCCGCGATCCTCAGGCGCCGGCCTATCGGCCCTTGGCCGAGTTGTTGACATCGAGTCCGCGGCCGAGCATCATGCGATTGGTCCTAAGTTTTCTTGATGATCCTCAGGCCCCCAATGCCGCCTTTATCATCCTCTCGAACCGACGCGACATCGATTTCGTTCGCCGGCTACTGCATCGGCTCGGCGATGGCCTGAGTGAGCCCGTCAGACGCCACTTGAAGCAGGTGGAAACGGTGCACTGGGTCTCGCATCACCCTCAAATTTTCTCGGAATTGAATGAGCACGAGCAGCAGACGGCAGTTCAAGTATTGCTGGCCACAAGCCACAATCGCTTACAGGTATTTGAAGTGATCCGTCACGTATTAGCGCATGGTTTGCCAGAAGGTCGCCAGGCTGCAGCTGCCGCGTTGGTCGACTTCAAGGGGGTCGAAGCCAACTCGGCGGTCCTGCAGTTGTTAACGGATGCCGATCCGATCGTCCAGTCGCATGCCGTGGGCCAGCTCCGCCAGCGCGGTATCACCGAATCGCTGCGATTGTCGATTGACGCACTGGACAGTTCCCATGAGGAAGTGCGAGCTAGCGCGCGCGACTGTTTGCGCGAGTTCACTTTCGCGTGTTATTTGGCTGCCTTTGAAGGCTTGGATGCCGACATTCGCCGCAGTGCCGGGAGTCTGATTCGTAAGATCGATCTGGAGACCATCCCGGCGCTAAAAAGAGAATTAGAGGCGAGGGGCCGAGGGCGTCGGCTGCGAGCGCTTGAGATCGTCGCAGCCTTGGGGGTCGCCGACGAGCTGGAATCGTACGTCTTGCCATTGGCGGAAGACCCGGATCATTTTGTTCGCATGGCTGCCTTGCAGGCACTTGCGTACAGCCCAACGGAGGCCGCCCAACTTGCCTTAGAGACTGCACTCTCCGATCGAAGTGTGTCCGTACAACAAACGGCCATCGAGTGCCTTCAGCTCCGCAAGTCCACCGAAAACAACTGGGTTGCAGACCCAACATCGGAGCACGATTCGGCACATGATGCCTGGAAGAAATCCCCCCGTACGTATGTCGCGTGGGACGTTCCAGCGGACACAGAAACAGAAGTAGAAACGGAAAATGAAACAGAAGCGGTCGGACCGTCGGTGTCCGACAAGCCCTAGCGACCGAAACGGCATGACAAGCCCATCGTAGATCGAGGCCCCACATGGTCACCGCAACCGCCGCCACTCAACTGTTCCCCGGCCTGCTGATCTTTGGTGCCGGCTTTCGCATTCGGCTCGGCCACTCGTGGTGGGATACCCAGGATCTGGCGCTGCTATCGATTCCGTTGATCACCTTGATTCTGGCGATATGGTGCCTGGCCCGCGCCAATCGCAAGCAAGACGGCCGACCGTACTACCAGCCTCGCGGCCTGTTCCTGGAATTGTGTACGGCCCATCAACTGCCACTCGGCAGCCGCTGGCTCTTGTGGCGGTTAGCTCGGCAATTGAGACTGCGTCGAGCTTCGCAGCTGTTCGTGGATCCGCATTGGTTCGCCGCGGATGGCCTACGTGGCCGACTGGCGAAGCGGATGCCGGAATTGCTTCAATTGCGCGATCAACTATTCGGCCACCAGCCCCTCGTACAGCTGGGGGAGATCGCCGCCAGCCCGTCCGTGGTCCGCGAGTAGGCGAAGGGCGGACTGGCGTCACTTCGACCGGGTCAAGGAGCGTTTCGGGCGGCACGCCCACCTCGCTGCGACCCCTGTTCGTCAGTCGCCGATCGGCGATCGGAACTGACGCCAGTTCGAGACGCATCCGATTGGCTTCCGGATCCCTTCGTGAGCGTTAGGGTGCGTTGGGCCGCTTGATAGCTCATTTTGGCCATCAAAGTCTCGGGAGCAATCCATTGAATCCCGAGTTGCTGGGCTTGTTTCAAAGCGGCGTTCACCTCGGGCCCATCTCCTTCGCCTCGGATGAGATAGCGGGTGTTTACCGAGAGGCGACCGGTCCGCTTGCCATCTTCATCGACCTCGGCGTCAATCACTCCGCCATTCAGATGAATGAGTTCTCGCAAGCGTTGGCGATCACTCTGCTTATCGCCATCGATATCGATCTTGCCAACGATGGCGAAGTGGAGATGTTCGCCGGGACGCCACAAGGGGGTAAAAATCTGGTCACCCGTGATAATGGGGTTGGCCGGTTGTTCGTCGACAATGCGAGCCTCGGCCGTGTGAGCATCCAAGATCCGAGTCACTTCGATGCTCCCCTTCTTGGCAGAACGGGCAGGATTGGTATCGTCCAAGTCGAATACCGTAAAGGTCATTTGTTCTCGCAGTCCGTCGGCGGACCCGCGATCGATCCAGACCGTGTCTTGTCGATGGCTGGCAAAAATGACCTTGCCGCTCGGCACGTCCATGGTCTCGACCGTGGCATCTTGAAGCTTGGTGCTCAGATCCTCGCGGATCGTCCGCAAGGTCGTGACATCTTTTTCCAGAGCCGTGATTTTGTCCGTCTGTTCCTTAACCTGGGCGGACAGCGTCTGCACTTGCTTGTCACCGGAGGCCTTGGTGGCTTCCTGGGCATTGGCTAGTTTCTGACGGTCCTCAATAAACTCTGCGCGGAGCTTATTAAGGTCATCGGCAGCTCGACGTGCCTGTTCTTCGGCCTGGGCCGTTTTGTCGGCTTCGGACTTGCGCACTTCCTCGAGGGCCCGTTTGGCCTCGATTTCTTTGGCCGAGGCATCGGCCAACTGAGCATTTTTCTTGTTCAGTTCCCCGAATAGATAACCGGCCAATTCGTGGTAGTTGCGTTTATCCTCGGGAAAGCTGGAGGCGAAGAGCTGCATGTCGCTTTCGCGCGATTTCTGAACCTCGGATAAGGCGGTGTCTGGAGCGAAACCCAGCATCGTGCGCAGTTCCTGATTCTCCTGTCGCGACTGGTCCGCCTCGAGGCGAGCCACACTGGCGGCCTCCTGCGCCTGCTCGGCCGCCTTGGCTGCCTCGTCCGCCTTCTTCCAGAACAGAACCGAGGTCACCATCAAGAGCACGATCATGACGATGCAGACGATCAGTCCAATCTGCATGCCCTGATTTTCACGTTTGGCCATGTCGAGAAGCTCCGGCGAATCGCAAGGAGGCACGCATCCACGAACCGCGCCAGGGCAAGGGGACCACAAGGAACGGGGTCACGACCCTCACAGCCTCATACTTTTCAGTCTAATTGGGGTCCCAGAACGTGTCAACAAACCGTTGACAAAGGGCAAAAGCGGGGCCTAGGATGAAGACATCCTCCCTTGGGCATAGGTTGGGCGGCTGCACTCGGTCCGTGGGACTCGAGGCCGCTGCGCCAGTAGGTAGCTGGGCCGGCCTGATGCCTCCGGCCGACGTGTAACCCCGCATGACTCCGCCACCACCCCTCCGTCAGCGCAACCTGATTGGCTTCGACGACGAGCCGCTTCCAGCGGCTCCGGCCGTGACGTCGCCTACTATTGCGGCAGTCGATACCCCGATCTCAGCCAAATCCGCCACACCGTTTGACAGTGCCGTGCCAGGTGCCGATTTGAACGGTCGGACGGTTTATGTCGTCGATGCCCATTCGTTGATCTATCAGGTTTATCACGCGTTGCCGGAAATGACCGGCGCGCGGGGACAGCCGGTAGGTGCCACCTACGGTTTCGCGCGAGATATGTTGAGCCTGTTGCGAGATCGCAAGCCCGACTACTTGTTCTGCGCATTCGATCTGCCGGGCCCCACCTTCCGGCACCAATTGTATGCTGAATACAAGGCGGATCGGGCGGAGATGCCCTTGGACCTGCGTCCTCAAATCGCTGACATTCGTCGGATGTTGGAAGTGCTGGATATTCCCGTATTGAGTTGCCCCAGCTATGAAGCGGATGATGTGTTGGCCACGATGGCGCGACTGGTGGCTGAGGCGGGGGGCCATTGCGTGCTCGTCACCAACGACAAGGACTGTCGCCAGCTCATTACCGAACAGGTGACCATGTTGCACCTCCGCAAGAATCAGTTTTTCGACGCCGACGCACTGCAAGCCGAATGGGGCATTGCGCCCGAACAGGTCGTCGATTTCCAGGCCTTGGTGGGTGACACCGCGGATCACATTCCGGGCGTACCGCTCATCGGACCCAAATTGGCAGGCGCCCTCTTGCGGCAGTTTGGAAACTGCGAGGCCATCTTTGCCCATGCGGATCAGATATCGGGTGCAAAACGACGGGAGAACCTACTTCAAGCCCGCGATCGGGTCATCCTCAATCTGCAATTGGTGCGGCTGAACGATCATGTTCCCATCACCATCACTTGGCGTGGCAGCCAAGATCGCCAGGTCGATGGCGGACAACTGCAAGCCCTGTTTGTGGACTTCGGGTTTCGTGGCTTGGCCCAGGATTGGGGGGCCATGACCGGGCACGATCAGCCCACCGAGGCCGCCTGGCAGGTCGATTATCAGCAGGTCACTTCTCTGGATGAGTTGACGTTGCTGGCCCAGGAGATGTCGCGACAGGAACGACTTTCGGTTGATACCGAAACCACCCATCGGCACCCGCGTTGGGCAGAGTTGGTCGGCTACGCGCTCGCCTGGCAACCGGGCCGAGCCTACTACGTTCCGGTGCGGGCTCCGGCGGGTGAGCAGGCATTGGATGCGGCGCGGGTACGCGAGATCCTACGTCCCGTGCTGGAGGATCCGGCGATTGGCAAAGTCGGCCACAACTTGAAGTACGACCAGATCGTACTGCGGGGAGCGGGAATCGCGCTGCAGGGTCTTGCATTCGATTCCATGATCGCCAGCTATCTGTTGGAAGCGGGCGAGCGAAGTCATAGTCTGGATGAATCGTCGCGCCGCTATCTGAACCACGAGACGATCAAGATCGACGAGATCCTGCCAGCCGGGCAGACGATGGACCAGGTTCCTCTGCCGGCCATTACCCCCTACGCGGCCGAAGATGCCGACGTCGCCCTGCGGTTGGCACCCCTCCTCCACCAGCGGCTGGGCGAGGAAAACTTGCTGCGATTGCTGGAAGACGTGGAACTCCCCTTGATC
>SXHS01000106.1 GCA_005773145.1 Planctomycetaceae bacterium
ACCATCAACGGCATCGGCGAGCGGGCGGGGAACTGCTCGCTGGAAGAAATTGTCATGGCTCTCAAGACTCGGAGCGATGTCTACCACGCCCGAACACGGATCGTGACTCAACGCCTGGTACCGACGAGTCGACTGGTATCCGCCATCACTGGATTACAGGTCCAACGCAATAAGGCCATCGTGGGACGCAATGCGTTCGCGCACGAGGCAGGTATCCATCAAGATGGCATGCTCAAAGAACGCAGTACCTACGAAATCATGCGACCCGAAGACGTTGGTTTATCTAAGACCGATCTGGTAATGGGCAAGCACAGCGGGCGAGCGGCATTAGCCGACCGCGCCGTAGCACTCGGATTCCATCTGACCCATGAACAGCTGCAAGCCGTCTTCGAGGACTTCAAGCAGCTGGCCGACAAGAAGAAGGAAATCTACGACGGCGACATCGCCGCGCTGATCAAGAAGCAGATCCATGATGCCGACGATGAACACCAATGGTCCTTGGGGTCGTTTCGAGTCACATCGGGGAGCGGCATCACGCCGGCGATTCACCTCACGCTGCGCCGTGGCGGCCAGTCGTATTCCGAGGAAATGTCCGCTGGAGACGGCCCCATCGATGCCGCCTTTCTGGCCACCGAAAAAATCACGGGGATCAAGCTCGTCTGCAAGGATTTTCAAGTCCGCAGTGCGACGCTGGGCCGCGACGCGCAAGGCGAGGTGACGCTGGAAGTCGAGTACCAGAATCGGGCCTATCGCGGACACGGCGTGTCGACCGACACGGTCGAGGCAACGATCCACGCGATTCTCAATGCGGTGAATCACGTCTTGTCCTCGCAGCATCCCTCACCCGCCAAATAGCCACAACCAGGGCCCGACTTGGCCGAAGGACAACATCACATGTCGAGGGACACTAAGATACGTAGACGTCACCCAACCGTGGCGACAAACGCCAACCAGTAGAACCACCAGCCGGTGATAGCCGTCAACGTGAGTCCAATGGCAGCCAGTCTCCCCCCTACCCGATGGGGCCTGCTGTGCGCTCCCGGGCCGGCTGGGCGAGGAAACTTCCTCCAGGCCTGAATGGTCACCCACGCCCAGAGAAAAAGGGTGGGAATGGCAAACAGCAGATGAACGCCCAGGCTCCAATCGATCCAATCGTTCCACGTACCGTCTTGCCAATAGGGGGACGGACGAGCTCGGTCGGTCCATCCCGTCAGACGCATGTCGACCTCGAACGCCAATACGGTGGTAAACAATACGACGGCCGTGGCGACCTGCAGTGCCTTGTGCAAGCGAAAGCGACGGCCGTACCGCACGGCGCCGATGCTGGCCACCATCAGCGGAATGGCCAATAACATGGCCGTGAAGACCGTATCGAGCATCCATGAACCGCGAGTTCCGAGAAACCCATCCCACCCCGGATAGACGGCCAATAATCCTGACGCCATACGACTCCCCTGCATCCCCGCACTCGCCCTCTCGAAGTTCGCTCGGGCCGAAACGGGCCCTGGAACTGCTGTCTAGTTTCTACTCATCTCCTGCTCATCGGCATCCGCCACTGTCAGCGTATCGGCATGCATGATGGCGGGGAAGACGTCGCGTGGAATCCCCCGATTCACGCGGCCCCGAGAAGCAACTACGCTGATGGGACCATACCCGATGGGCCGAGTGGCGAAACTGGCAGACGCACGGGACTTAAAATCCCGTGTCCGGTAACGGACGTGCGGGTTCGAACCCCGCCTCGGCCACTAGTGCAAGGTGATGCAGACGAATGCAACGTGTTGTCAAAACGTTGAGCTTCGCGCTTTGCCTCTACTCTCATGCACCTAGGCTCAAAGGGGAACGTCCAAACCTCCACCGTGTGGGAATTCGGCGCCGCCGAAATGGACAAGATGCTGGGGCATTTGCCCGACTGATAGAGTTGTGGCGTCAACGACCGGGCGGCACGCACCATGCGCAGCCATGGGCGCGTGAACCGTCACCCGCAACCAACCGCTCCGGCGAGGCATCCCCTTCAGCCCCGCCCTTCACAAGGCTCAGGGGTTTCCCCCCGCCGCACGACTCTTGACACGCATGTATCGAATCTCTATTATATCGAATATCGATATAAGGAGTTCCTCGTGGCTGAAGACGTGAAAAAAGGAATGCGTTCACCCGGCGACCCGTTGCGTGGAGGGATGGACTTAATGGTGCTGTCGATCCTGGCGCAGGAACGCTGTTACGGGTATGGGATTCAGCAACAGGTCGCGCGGGCCAGCGGGGGAACGGTTCGTCTCCCCGCCGGAACGCTGTATCCCTTGTTGCATCGACTGGAGGCCGAGGGATTGATCAGCAGTCGTTGGGACGCGGCCACCGGGCGACGCCGCAAGTGGTACGCGCTGACGAGTGCGGGGCGGCGGAAACTAAAATTGCAGGCCTCGCGCTGGCAATCCTACGCAGCCTGTTTGCAAGTTCTTCTGCGCCCCCTGATCGGGGAGAGCAGTTGAGGAACAGACATGTCCGAGCAAGAATTTGAAAACTATCTGGCCCTATTGGGCGGTCTGCTGAAGTTGCAGAGGGCGCAGCGCGATGCGATCGGCCAGGAACTGCGCGATCATCTGGAAGACCGCCTGGAAATTCTCACCCAAAACAGCGTCTCGCGTGCAGACGCCATCGCAATGGCCCTGGAAGAATTCGGCGACCTGTCGCAATTGGCAGCGCAGCTCTCGGCCAGCGCCCGTCACCAGAGAAGGAGGTGGATCATGCGTCTGTCGTTCGCTACCGGGTCCGCGGCCGCCCTGCTGCTATTGGCCGTGATGGCAATCTGGCCTTCAGCCGAACATGGTGTGACGCCACAAAATGCGCACGCGCAGGTGGGAGGCGATCCCGCTGCACAGCCGACTGGCGGTCGCGCTGCACAACCGACGGCCGACCCCGCGTTGCCCCTACGGCGTCCCAAGACGGCAAGCAACCTGGTGGCCACCGAGCGCGATACGGCAACGTTGCAGACGGAAGAAAAGCTACGCGGCAAAGTATCCATCGATTTGAACGAAACACCTCTGCCCGACGTGGCGTCATACATTGCCCAACAACTTGGAGTTCAGGTGCTGATCG
>SXHS01000107.1 GCA_005773145.1 Planctomycetaceae bacterium
CGGCCACCGTTCGATACCCTTCGGCACTTAAGATCACTTGATCGTCGCTACCGAAGAGGGTGAAGTCGAACAGACTGTGGCGATCTTGCTGTCCGCGAAAATGAAATCGCAGGATGCCGGTATCCCCAGCACGTGCCGGACGCCCAAGTCGTAAGCGAGAAAATCCTTGGGGCAATTCCATGCGGCCGCCGAATTGCACGTAGATGAAACTGCCACAGGCAACCAGGCACGCGTCCAGCGCGGCCAAGGGGAGCCGCCAACCGTCGGGGGACCGTGTTCCCGCCAGCTCGCTCGCTGATGGCAGCCGAATCTTTCCCCAACCACCGTCGTATTGTTGAGAGAATGCCAGCAAACTGCGCATGGCAGGACCATGGTAAACCAGGCCATCTTCTGGATAACGATACTCCATCCAACCGAGTGGCGGCATGCCCGGAGGAGGCACAACCAATGGCTCAACATCATCCCCCAACTCTATCTCCCCTTGCACATGCACTCGCCGAGCCTCGACGACACGGTTCTTGCGGTCACGAAACTCGGTGGTCAACTCGCCCCGCGCGAACGGTGGATCGCCCGTCACCGTGATTTGGGCCGTCAGTGATTGTGGCGTAAGAAAGCGAAGCCCCTGGGCTATGTCGATATTTCGCCAACCGCGTACGACCGCCGTGGGTCGCGCGGCCAAGGCCGCCTGTGCCAGCGACTCAAGTCCCACGACTGCGGGCAAGATGGGCTTATCCTGCAACCGGTGTTCCAACAAGAATGGATCACGTGTCGGATCAAGGATCATTTCCGCCACCCAGACGTTATCGGATATTGACTGCACGCGAGAGATCAGGGGCATCAAGCGGTCCGCTGTTGCCATCCGTGACTCAACCAGCTCATCCATTGCTGGCCGCAGCACATCCGTGGGGTAAAACACTCGTTGAAAGTGGCCGTCCGTCAACAATATTTCTGCTTCGGGCAACCCCGCGCACAGTTCTCGTCGCAGATGGGCTATCCCTTCCTCGACCGGAATGAACCGCATATTCAGCTCGTTCTTCACAACCGCCACATCATCCGATGTCATGGCCATGCCGATCTCATCCCAAGTCTGCCAATGAAGGCAACTCGAGGCACAATCGGGGCGAACATGGCGAAATCGGCCGACAAGCTTGGCCAGCATATCATTGGCCGCGGCATAGTCGCTCAGCCCATTCCCGCCCAATCGACCACTCAGCGAACCGAAGGCGACGAAATAGCGCAAGGGATCTTGGGCGGTCAGGGCCATCAAGGCGATGGCTCCTGCAACCTTGCCCCCCAGCGTCCGCTGAATACGGTCGGCCCTCTGCATGGGGAAGCGACCAGGACGAGCGAAACCCGCGCCGTGCACGATGCCTGTAATGGGGCCATCCAACGTGCGAACACGATCGAGCACCATCGCCAACGCGCTCCCATCGGCTAAGTCACAGGAATGATACGTGACGCGGACATGATTTCGAGCAAACCGTTCCAGATTCTCGTGGATCTCGATATCGTGCTTGATACGATTCCAGTCGTCTTCCGGAGAACGGCCTTCCGCAACCGCGCGGCGCACCACTTCTCCCTTGTAACTCTTCAAGCTATTGGCATCCAAATGACGCCATGGTGCATCAGCTTGCGGAGCAGGTGCCGTACCGATCAAATGCAATTTCAGGCCGAACCGACGACCAAGGTCCAAGGCACAAGCTGCGGTAATACCGCGAGCCCCCCCTGTGATCACCCAGGTTGTGCCGGTGGGCAAGGAGTCCTCCGTAGCGGAGTGGGCCACGGATTTCCGCGAGGATTGCACAATGGATCGTTGCCCGTTTGACCAAGCCACCTCCAAATCGGCCGCACGACTGGCCAGTTCCTGCATGATTGCATCGGCCAAGATCGCACTAGGCTCGTGCGCTGGGGCGTCGATCAGTTTGAATTGCCAATTGGCACCGGGTTGCCGCGAGTTTTCCAGGTAGAGCGACTTGATCAATCCGGTGAGGGCCCCCCCTTCGGGTGCTGGGACGGATTGAGAAAAGCCAAAGTCGCCGCCAAGATTCGTAACGGCCAACAACGTGCGCCGTGTGGATTTTGCATCTGTCGGGGACTTGTCACGGCTCCAGAGTCGCATCCACGCCTGAATGACCAATAGCGGCTGCAAGCAACCTCGCTCACTCCGGGTCCAGACTGCATGTTCCGCAAACTCGCCGGCCTCCCGGTCTCTCGCAGTCATCACCAACAGGTTGTGGGCGGGCTGCTCGTCCCATAGCGATGACAACTGGGCGATCAACTCACCCGTATTCGACAACTGGGGGATCAGCCGACAAGAGACCCCGGTCTGCTGCAATCGCGTCAATAGCATGCGAGCGTCGTCGTTGTCGCCGAAAATCCAGGTATGTCCTTGCAAGGTCGCGTTGCCAGAAACCGTGCGATCCGACGGATTGCCAGGTGGGAGCGGAGCCGACTGCATGCGTAACACATGACGCTGGACCACATCGTCCCCAACCATTGGTCTCTCCGGCGGGGGAGTTGGCGTTACCGTTGGCGCCGGTGCTGCGTCCTCGACCGGTGCGTAGAAGCGATCATAGTAATCGCGGTTGGTAATGAGAACCTCGGCGCTCGGCATTCCGGCGTGCAACTCGCGTAACATGTGCCGCACGCCTTCCGCCACCGGCATGGGTGCCGGCGCATCCAGATGTTTCAGCATGGCCTTGACGGCCGGCCGGGCGGCCATGCCAATCTCGGCCCAAGGGTGCCAATGGAAACCTACCGCCACATTGCCGCCGCGAGTCGTGCGGTACCAGCCCATCAATTTGCAGAGAAGGTCGCTGGCCAACACGTAGTCGGTCTGCCCCGTCGCGCCCAGCCGACCGCTGACCGATCCAAACCCGAGGAACGCACGCACCGGATCGTGCCGAGTGATCTCCATCAGATTTCTCGCGCCAACAACCTTGGCCCCCAGAGTCGCCAGCACATCGGCACGACTCTTGCGTTCGAATCGGCAAGCCCGCTCGATCCCCGCACCGTGGACAATCCCAACAATGGGGCCGTCGACCGCGCGGATGTGCTCGCAAACCCTAGCCAGCGCGTCGCGATCTGCAACATCACAACAGTGATAGGTGGCGGTGACGCCCGCGTCCGCGAGAGTCTTCAGCGATTGGGCGATCTCGATGGATTTTTCGACCGGCTCCCAAGCGGTTGCAATCGATACTCCCCGTTCGCGAGCCCGTAACATGGTGGATTTTTTCAGCTCCTGCAGCCCGTCGGTCGTCAGGGTCGACCACGATGGATCGAACGACTCCATGGACGTTGTGCCGATCAAATGCAGTCGCGCGCCGTAGCGCTGGCCGATCTCGAGTGCGCACCGTGCGGTGATTCCACGAGCGCCTCCGGTCAGAATCCACGAACCACCCTGCGGCAACGTCAACGGACGTAAGGTCGCCGGTTGAGCCACCGCGGTGTGAATCCGCCGCGTCCCCGCGACATAGGCAATTTCGAAATCGCGGGTACGGGCCGCCAGTTCTCGAATCATGTTGCCCGCCAGCATGTCTGCGGGTTCGTCTGGCGGTGCATCCACCGCTTTGCAAACCATTCCCGGATGATTGCCCAGGATGATGTACTCCATCCATATGCCCTTGATCAATCCGGTCGTTGCTCCGCCGTCGGGTGCGATCACGGGGCTGGAGAAGCCAAAGTCACCACCAAGCGCGGTCCCACCCAACAAGGTGCATTGATCCAACAAATCAGCCTCGCCAGCCAACTGCAGCCACCGTTGGCAGAGAAAGTAGGGCCAAAGTATGTTGTGGCGATACCGCGCATCCCAAGCATCGCCATCGCACAGATCCCGCGTGTCGCCGTCCCGAGCCCCCATGAGGAACATATGCAGAATAGGCTGGCGATTCCAAATTGCCTCAAACATTCGCAGATCATGATCGAGGTCACCCGTACTCGCCAAACGATGAACGGTCACCCCCTGTCGTTGCAGCTGGGTCTGCAATGCATCCGCCGTGTCGTTGGTACCGATCACCATGGCTGCCCCATTCCAGCGGGGAACCGCCGGCGTATTGGCCGGCAACCGTGCATCGTACATGGCCAGTTCATAGCGCTGTGTCTCCGCCTCCGGAGCCAACAGGTCGTCGAGTGGTGCAAACGTGGTTTCCTCACCAGTCGTAGGCGCAGCAGCGGTCGGGCCAACGGGGTTGGATAACGGATTGGGTTGGCCGATGCCGATCCATTGCAGCCAGGGGAACCGATGAACTCCTAGCGTCCACCCATCCATCGGCTGGTCGCATGTGACGGTGGCCTCGCGACGATCAAGATCGACGGCGATCCGTAAGGCGATCGGGGCCTGCGTCATCGCAAGTGTCTGCGCAGCGGATGAGCGAACCCTCGACTCCAGTGATTCGACTGCCGTATCCCGGCATTGATACTCCCCGGATGGCGTCATGCCGCTCGGCGACCAGATGGCCCCTACAAACGAGATTAGGGCGCTGGCCGATCCGTCCGGGGAACGTCGGATCTGTACCATCGGGATGATTTGCTCTTGGACCGCAGCCATCAATGGCAACCGCCACGACCAATGGTGCGTGGTGCGTCCTTCCTCCGCTGTGACGAAGCGTTCACTATTGGAACGCAATTCGGCGAACAGCAACAAATTGTGATGGATCAATGAATCAATCGACACACCTGCCCCATCGGACATGCCTTGCAACTCCGATAACTGATCCGATGTGAAGCATTCCGCGAGGCTACCCTCCATGGGCAACCAAGCGACCAGTTCGTCTGCTTCCGGGCCCGACAGATCGACGTAGCGACGCAGCAGCTCACGAATACGTGTCTTTTCCTGGGCTCCGTGTGCGAACCCAATGTCGTACGGCGTGCCACTGAGCATCATGGGTTGAGCGGACGGCGCCGACATTGCGACCGGCGTCGCAATCGTCGCCGGTGCAACCACGGCTGGCGACGACGGCACGCTCATAGATTCGACGGCGATTCCCGTTGATATTGTTGCTTCATCCGATGTTCGCGGCGCGTTACGCAGAAAATTGAGCACATGCCGCAGCGTCGGAAAGTCATCCAGCGTCAAATTTTGATCGGGCGTGACATCAAAGTACTCGCGTAGCTCGCCAAATAGCTGCGCCTTCTTAATGCTGTCGATGCCTAAATCACCTTCTAGATCAGCGTCCAACTCCACCACCTCAGCCGGATAGCCGGTGTGCTCCACCACGAAGTTAATCAAGAAGGTTTCTAGATCCCCCAGATCAGCAGCAGCCGTGCGCTCGATCGGTGCTTGTATGGGCGCTGCCACGGGAGCCGGTGCTGCGACCGGCGCCGCCATGGTCGCCGATGCAGCCATGGTCGGTAACGACGCCACGCTCGGAGATACGACGGCGATTTCCGTTGATATCGCTGCTTCATCCGATGTTCGCGGCGCGTTACACAGGAAATTGAGCACATGCCGCAATGTGGGAAAGTCATCCAGCGTCAGATTCTGATCGGGCGTGACATCAAAGTACTCGCGTAGTTCGCCAAATAGCTGCGCCTTCTTAATGCTGTCGATGCCTAAATCACCTTCTAGATC
>SXHS01000108.1 GCA_005773145.1 Planctomycetaceae bacterium
ATACTCCGTCGCAAGGCCGCCAACTCCGCCGCCGTCTCCACCCCATTCACGTACGCCCGCCAGTTGCGCGGTCGCGGCTCGGGCCAGTCGGCAAGCAGGGCCCGCTCCTCGGAGTTGCCGAACAAGTAACGCCGCAAGCTGGTCCAACGCCAGTTCTCCGCCTTGCGCACCAGGCCACCGCGAAGGGGGTTGCGCTCGACGTAGCGGCAGACCGTGTAGAGATGCTCGTCCGACTGGACGAGGAATGACTTGAGTTGGCCCGCAAGCGGCGAAGGGGCCCCGCAACCGATCGGCGAGTTGTTGCTTCCGCTGTTGATTCGATGGGGAGTTGCTACCGAAGAGGAGCAAAAGCATGAAGAATCAACCACGTCCGAAGCTCGGAGCTCCGACTGACTTGTCGTGCCGCCAGGCACACTGACAACATCGGTTTTTACACCGAGGGATAGTGGCTGGGCAATTGCTCGGTCGCACAAGCCCGTCGATAAAGCCGGGTACCCGCTTGTGGGTGGATCTGTCAGCGGTTCCAACGCCGGATAAGACAGTGTGGAGCCGTCGAGCTTCGGATATCTACCAGGGTGGCGAGACGGAACCACCAATGCTGACCGAGAAGTGCCCGGCAGCCACGCAAGTCACTCGACAGCGATCGCGAAAAAAACTACCTTCGGGTAGTGCGCTCAACGTCTGCGCGCACTTCAAAACGCAAATTCAGCCATGACAGTGCTTTTCTTCTTTGCCGGTTGCGATTGAGATTTGAGACCGCCAACACCAATGAACACAGACACTTCGACGCTGCGCGAATTGGACGTACTGCCTAACGGTTTTTACGACCCTCGTTGCTCCACCAGCGGAGCTCGTGCGGCGCGTCATTTCCCGAGATAATGTCGGGGCGGCCGTCGCCGTTGAGGTCGCCAATGAGCGTCTGCGTCGGCACTTTCCACTCCTGGGTCAGAACGTGCGTTTTCCATGGGCCCTGCGGATCGCCGCTGTTCTCAAACCAGGCTATGTCGCTCGACGTATGCCACGACGTGGCAACCACATCCTTGTCGCCGTCCCCGTCCAAGTCAGTGGCCACCGCCTCGAAGGCGCTGGGAAATCGCGAACAAATGACCTGCTTCTGCCATCGACCCGTGAATGGCGAGCCAGGGTTCTCGTACCAAATCACCTGCGCCGCGCCCGGCTCCTGGCTGGCCAACATCCCCGCCGCCATCACCACGTCCACGTTGCCGTCGCCGTTCATGTCCACCGGCTGGCCATGCATCGGCGCCGGCAATTTGTCGTCGATCACTTGCTTCGTGAAGTTGCCCTTGCCGTCGTTGACGTACCACACCACCAGGTTCGCCCCACGAGCCGTCCCCAGCAAGTCCGGATTCCCATCCTTGTTGAAGTCCGCCACGCGAATCGTGCGTGTGTCGGCCAGGTTTTCCTCAATCCCATGCCTGGTCCACTCGCCCGTCTCGGGGCTGCCGGTATTCTCAAACCACGCAAACTGATTACCCCGGCTCCAACTTGCGGCCGCTGCGTCAAGACGCCCATCCCCGTTCAAGTCCGCCAGCGCCACGTCGTAGGCCCCGGTCAGCTTCCCGATCCGATGCCGCGTCCATAACCTGGCCTCGCGCGGATGGCCGCTGTTCTCGAACCACAACACCTCCCCTTCCTTGTTCTTGACAATCACCACGTCCAAGTGGCCATCACCGTTGACGTCGCCGACCGCATGACGCTGCAACTCCTGCGGGTCGTTCTCCTGAATCAAGTGCTGCTGAAAGTTTCCCTTGCCGTCGTTCTCGAACCAATACAGCTTGTTCGCGCCGTTCGCGTCCGAACTGATGACGTCCAGGTCGCCATCGCCGTCCAAGTCCGCCAGACCAATACCAAAGGTCCATTGATAGTCGGACATGATCAAGTGGTCCGTAAACTGCACCGAGCCATCACCCTCGCTGCCAGACGCCGAGGGGGACGCCTGCAGGGCTGCAACCGCTTGGATCGAGTAGAGATCAGCGTCTTTCATCACGAAACGAAGGCGAACCGGCTTGCCAGCCAGGCGAGCCACGTCCGACCCGCTCTTCCAGGCCAACGCCCGCTCGATCTCGTCGCCAAATATCTCCACCGAATCGTCGAGCTTGTAGCCCTCGATCGGCACTCCCTGGGCGTCCTGAATCTCCACGCGGATGCTCCCCGCCGCCGACGTTGAGTAGTTGATCTCCAGCCGGTCGCCCGAGACCCCCAAAGGCTTGCTCACCAGCTCACCCCCCGCCAGCGGCGCCTGCACCGAGACAAACCCGTCCATGCGGTACGTATAACGACGCAACTTGGAAGCAGTCCCGATGAGATAGTAGTCCTCCAGGGAGTAGATCGACAGCTCGTCGGGCGTGTCGGGAATGTCCGACCTGGTGACGACCACACCACTTGCCGTATAGTTGTTGCGGTCGACCCAGCGGGACTTCTGGAACCCGGGCCGCACCACGGCTTCGCCCCATCGCCGGAAATTGAGGCCGTCGCGGCTGGTCATAAACACGCCGTCGGAGACCCCCCACTTGAAATGGCCCGTGGGGTTCCGTGTCTCGATGAACCGCTTGGGAAAACCCATGAAGATCTGCTTCGCGCGGTCGTAGGGCGCAATCGAGTTCGTGTACAGGTGCTCCGGCGGCATATTCGGGTATTCCAGAAAGACCGGTTGCGTCCAGTTCTGGAAGTCGGTTGAGGTGGACGTCATGATGTCGCGGAATCCGTTGCGAAAGGCACGGTGGAACTCGACGTAGCGATTGCGAGTCGAGTCCCAGAATGCCAGGTTCAGCGAATCGAAGGCCCCCTCGGTAATCACCGGCCCCTTGGACAGCGGCGACCAGTGGATGCCGTCCGGAGATTGGAATGTCCATATCCCGCCGTCGTCGCTGACCCCGCCAAACGCCTTGTATTGTGCCTCCGCCGGACAATCGGGCCTGGAGTCCTTGAACACCATGAAGTTGTCACTGCCCCTCCCCGCATGCACGATGTTGTTCTTCTTCGAGCCGTTGAATTCATGCAACCCCAACTCCGGCTTGGTCCAATGAATGCCGTCCTTGCTCTGGGCATAACAAGCAACCTGGTAAAGCATGTCATTGGCCTCCACGCTCCACTGCGAGCCGCGGTAGTACATGCGGTAAAGGTCACCGTCCTGGAATACCGTGTGGTAGAAGCACGTATCGCCTTCCCAGGGCGCGTCGTGAACGATCACTACCTCGCGGGGCGTCGGCTTGTGCAGCGTCAGCGCGGCGCCGCTTAGACGCTCGATCAGATAGTCGTCGACCAACAGCTCCCGCCGGCTGCCGATCTCAATCGGCTCGGCCGCCTCCGCCCAAAAACATGCCGCCAGATCAATTACCGCCAATGCGGCAACGAACAAATATCGCGATACCATGCTGCAATACCTCCTGACGATACGCTTACTTGTCAATCCCGGGTGGCTCATCGTGGGGTCGGTGATCCGCCTACTTCGGTTTATCTTCCTGCGAATCGACAGCGGGCAGCGCGATATCGTATTTCCCGTCGGAGCCGGAGTTTAATTCAAACACCAACGGCGAGTCCTCGCCGGTATAGACCTGCGGCGCCATGGGCACGGTCTCGTCGGTCAAAAGATCCTCGATCGACTGGCGACTTTTGATCTTGCGCCCGGTCTTCTTCTCGGCGGCGACTTCGACGCGGTGCTTGCCCAAGGGAACGCCTCCCCGAGCGTCCGCTCGGTATTCGCCGTTCTGGATGCGTGCAGTGGTCGCTGGCCCCTTCGTCCCATCGATCGGAACAAACCGGACCGTGCCGGTCTCGACCTTCTGGCCACCGGCAGTGACAGCGCCATGGACCTCCCCAACAGACAAACGGTCACTACCGCAGCCTACCAACGCCAGGCATAATGCAAGCCCCAGGACGACGGTCCAATGCGATCTGTCCATGGCACAGGGGGGGCAATTTCCGGGTCCCGGCATTGCAGTATTCCTCGCGGAAGTCAAGAAATGAGGCATCGATTGCTGCTATTGCTGCGCGGCTCCCGATTTGGCTGGAGGTCCCCTGCTTGAACGGCCAGGCTTGCCCGTTGCAGGGTCGATGACGTTGCGGAGATCCGAGTCGTAGGGGGCGTCACGAATTTCCCTATCGCCATTGAGCGGCTGATCACCCAATCCCCACCGCACCAACCCAAGGTCTCTTGGTGTCCCCGAGTTGTACGGACCCGGCTGTGAACGAAATCCCGTGCCAAAAGCGGTAAGGATCGAGCCATCCGGCAAAAGAACGGAGGACGTAGCCTGGCAGCTCGCCCAGACCGTGCTGATATCGGGGCCTTTTCGGTTGCCAACCCAAGTATGGAGCAGGTAACGGTGATCGAGGTCCCAGGTCTGGCCGTGATCGTGGCTGACCACGGCTTCGATCCCATACTGGGGGTAGCCGTCCGGTGTTGCGACATAGCCCTTGCGCGCCACGTAGCTCATCACGATGTCATGGTTGGGCATCAAGACAAAAGAGGGGTGATGCCGGCCCCACTGGTAAAGCCGGTTGATTTCGGACCACGTGTGGCCGCCGTCTTTGGAGATCGAGATTCCCAGGCCCTCGTAATGATCGATATCTCCTGCCGCTTTGGAGGTCCGGCATCCGGCAATAAGGTCGCCGTTGGCGGCACGACCCAGCGCAACCTCGCTGACGTTCTCCCATTGCGGCACGCGAATCAATTTGCTCCAAATGCGCCCCTTGTCAGCGCTGAACCGAAGATAGCCCTGTTCGTGACTTGGACCGTCGCCGGAACGCTCGTTCCAGCCTGTCTCGAACAGCCGAGTCACCGCGCCCGTCTTGTCATCGCGCTCCACCAACAGAGGATCCCAAAAAAAGATCTTTCCCTCCGCTGGATCGTCGACCCGCACGGGTTCCCACGTCGCGCCGTAATCGCTGCTGAAACAGCGATAGCCGTCGGCATGATATAACAAGTTCCCCTGGCCCAGATACGTCAGGCTGCACGCGACCTCGGTACTCTCCTCACGACGAAGCGGACGCGGGGTGGACCAGGTGGCGCCACGGTCATCACTCGAGACAAGCATCTCACGCAAGCCGGGCTTCGGCGGTTCTGGCTGCAAGGTGAACAGCATCAACAGGCGGTCTTTCTCCGACATATAGACGAGGTACGGCACCAACGCGATGGAATCATGCCAGCGCTCGCTGACCGTTTGCAGCCTGGCTGGGATCGGGATCTCCGGGGCAGTCCCGTTAAGCTGGCGCACGCTGTGCGATTTCCACTGGGCGGCTGCGGGCCACGGTGCCACGAAGCCTGCCGCCACGACAGCGACCGACAGAAGACGTTGCAAAGTCATCGCGGATTCTCCTTCAAAGCCGTTCCGTTTGTCGATAACCGTTCACGGGCCGGGGACTGGCTCATTTTCCCGGTGAATTCGCGAGAGGTGCATCGTCCTGATGGCTGGTTGACCAACGTGGTTCCCGGAAAAATGTACCTGTCCCCTTTATTTCACTCAATGTCAAGCGGTTGAAGCTCGAAGCGGCGGACATAGAGTTCGGCCGCTTCGGTTTGGATCAGAATCTTGCCCGAGGAGGGCACGGCGTCGAACCCTTCGTTAACCTGGATGCCGTTGACGCGGTTGATGATGTGGCCGCCATCACAGATCACCTCCAAGCGAGTCCACTCCTTTCCCGGGCTGTCGATATCCTGCTTGCCGCGGAAGCCGAGCACGTCGGCCCAATCAGGATCTTTGTTAAACCAGTTGATTCGCTGGATCGGCGCGGAGGGAAAAACCTTTCGGTCACCCCCTTCCTTCCAGACGGTCTCGCCGTCGCGGTCTTGGGCGGTCTCGGCGGTGAGCGAGACAGGGATCTCGCTTCCATCGGCCCGCTTACCCGGCACAATCCAGAAATCGCCGGTACCCCCCTCGATAATCTGGGCCTCGATGCCGGCCATGAATCGATTGCTGCAACTGCCATCGGGTTCGACGCAATGAACAATCACTCCGGAATCCCGCGCTTGCGTCTTGCGTGCCCGCCAGGTCTTGTCCCCCCAGCGATATTCGACCACCAGGTGATAGTTCTTGTAACGCTCGTTGGTGCACACGTAGCCAAAGCCGTCGCCGGAAATATGCAACACACCGTCTTCGACGGTGAAGACTTTGCGCGGGTCTTCGTACTTCGAGTCCTCAAGCCAGGTGTAAAGGCCATTGAGGTTCCTACCGTTGAACAGTTGGACCACGTTCTCGGGGATGATGGCTTCGGCGTCCTTGCCGTATGCCAAGGTCAGACTCAAGAGCAAGACTACTATCCATGACGCGCAAACAGTGTGGATTCGAAAACACATGGGGTTGGTTACAAACAAAGCGGAAAACGGATAAGTGGCGGACATCAATCGGACTGGGCTTCAACACATGTACAAGTCGAATTCATGCAAAGGAAGTCAAGAGGGCGCTGCCAACAGCGATGCCTCCACCTCATCTATCCTCCCATCATCATCATTGGCCTGGGTGGCGATCTACGCCACCCAGGCAAAGAACCCATCACAAGTCTCCC
>SXHS01000109.1 GCA_005773145.1 Planctomycetaceae bacterium
CAGGGAGCGGCGCAGCTAGTCGTCGGCTAGGCTTCGGTCTACACCGTTTTTGTGACCAACAGCGGTGATGTCGAGGCCAACGACGTGGCGGTAACGGTCCATGTACCGAGCTGGGTGGAAGTGGCCGACAAACGTCCCAGCGGCGGTCGCGCGACTTTGGATAGCGAAGGGGATCAGAGTTCCGAGGTCCGTTGGACGGTGCAACAGTTGGGTGCCGGCGCAACCGAGAAGATGGAGTTGCAAATCGTTCCCCGCGAAAGTCGTCCCGTCGATTTGGCAGTGCAATGGACGTTCACCCCGGTCGGATCGACGGCTCAGATTGAGGTCCAGGAGCCCAAGTTGCACATGACCCTAACGGGCCCTCCCGATATTCACTTTGGTGAAACCAAGATCTACACGATTACGGTCAGCAATCCGGGGACGGGAGATACGGAGCACGTGGTGTTGAACCTGTTGCCGATCACCCCAGGGCGCGATACCAGCGCAACGCAGGACCTGGGGACGCTACGCCCCGGGGAACGGCGATCGGTGGATGTGGAATTAGTGGCTCAACAGGCGGGCCGCTTACAGGTGCGAGCGCACGCCTTCGCGGACGGTGGTCTGCGATCGGAGGCGAGTCAGGATGTGGTGGTGCGTCGGGCACGTTTGGAAGTCGAAGCGGTTGGTGCTTCCGCCAAGTATGCCGGCACGCTGTCGAACTACCAGGTTCGTGTCGTCAATGCCGGGGATGCCACGGCCACCAATGTGATTGCGGTTGCGGCCTTACCCCACGGTGCCGTCTTCAAGTCGGCCACTGAAGGGGGCAAGCTGGATGTGCAACGAAATGAAGTGCGTTGGAGCCTTGGCGCACTGCGTCCCGGTGCCGCGCGACTGTTCGATGTGGGCTGTGAATTGACTCAGGCTGGGGACAATCGGCTGGATGTGCGCAGTGAGGCCGCAACCGACCTGACAGCTGTGCACTCGGTCGTGACGCGTGTCGAGGCATTGGCCGATCTGAAGCTGATCGTCAACGACCCGCCGGGCGCGGTTCCCGTCGGCGGCGATTCGCAGTACGAAGTGCGCGTGATCAACCGAGGGACCAAGGCGGCTGAGAACGTTCAGATTGTGGGCTACTTCTCGGATGGCATCGAGCCCGTGGCCATGCAAGGGGGCAAGGGGGACATGGCCGACGGCCAGGTTGTGTTGCAACCCATTCTCCGCTTGAACCCTGGTCAAGAAATGGTCTTTACGATTACTGCCCGTGCCCATACACCCGGTAATCATGTCTTCCGCACCGAACTGGAATGCGGGACGCCCTACACGCGACTGGCGGCCGAGGAGTGGACCACCTACTACTCGAACTCCACCGCAGGGGGCCACATTCCCGCTACCGCGGATGCCGGATCGCAAGCTCGCGCCTCGGCACCATAACACGCAACTTGCCTATTCGATGGCCAGCGGTTGTTCGGACTGCATGGCCGCGATGCGCAGGGATCGGTCCCCGGCCAGCAACTGATCAAGCACCTTACCAACGATCTCGGCACGCCAACCTTGGGCGAGTGCCGGTTGCTCCATGTCACGCTGTCGGTTGGCTCCGGCCAGTCGATACGCGACAAAGTCCTTGATGTCCTGCGAAGTGCCCAGTAAGACCGGCGCGATGTTGTGGGAGCGGGCCACAATCGCTAAGGCGGGTGACAGAAACTGGGCCAGCAAATGGACCTTGGGTGAGGGGACGTCGCGAGCTCTCGAGGTTAAGGGGGGCGAGGGTTGAGAAGGCGCGTCCTTGACACACTGGGCGATTTGCGGCAAGAGATCTCGCACGCGCCGCTGCTCGAGGCCCCGCACCTCTAGCAATTGGTCCACATTCGAGGACTCCCGCCGCGCGATCTCGACCAACAGGTCATCGCGCAGCACCTGCCGCGGAGACCGATTGCGGCGCTGGGCCTCTGCATCCCGCCAGAGCCAAATCTGCTGTGCGATGGCCTGCGCCTTGACGGAGAGGCCCGTCGCGCCGGGCACGCGCCACCAGGGTTTTGCGATGTCCGCCGCCTGGACTTCCTGTTCCCACGCCAAAGTATCCCCGCGAAACCAGGCCATGCGCCCCAGTTCGTTCAGGCGTTTCGTCAACCGCTCGTGGAGCGGTTCCAAATGGAGGACGTCGTCCATGGCGTAACGCAATTGCGAGCTCGTTAAGGGCCGTTGTCGCCAATCGGTACGCGTTTCACCCTTGCCCAACGACTGTTTCAGGAGTGCGGCCACCAGCTTGCTGTAGGAAAGTGGATAATCCATACCCACCATGCCTGCGGCCAGCTGCACGTCGAACCAGTTATTCGGGAACGCACCAACCGCCTGCAAGATAAATCGCAGCTCCTGGTAACCGGCGTGGACGATGATCTCACGCTGCGGTTCTATGAGCATGGTCCAAAATGGAGTTAAGCTGCCGACGGCCAGTGGATCGATCACGGCTCGCACCTGTCCGGCGGCTACCTGGATCAGGCACAGATGGGGCTGATACGAATACTCCGAGACAAATTCCGTATCCAACCCAATGGCCGGCATGGCGGCCAGCCGCTGACAGAGCGTGCTTAATTGATCGTCGGTGGTTACGATTTCGTATGTCACAATGGAGCCTACACAAACAGTCGGGTGGTGAGGTAAAAAATCGGCAGCAGTACCGGCACGCTGTAGTACAGCACATAGCCAAAAAAGCTCGGCATGCGCACCCCCGACTCCTCGGCAATGGCGCGGACCATGAAATTGGGACCGTTACCGATATAGGTCATAGCCCCCATAAAAACCGCGCCCAAACTGATTCCCGCCAACGTGCTCTGGGCCAACAGGCCCTCCGGAGTACTGCTGGCAACCAACTGGGTGAACCCAGCTCCCCCCTGGGACGCGGCAGCCGTCTTGAAGAACACCAAGTAGGTGGGCGCATTGTCGAGAACCGACGACAAGCTCCCCGTCACCCAGAAAAACTTGTCTGGCGTGTTGATTCCCAGCTGGGGCCCCACAATGCCCAGGATTTCCAGTGCGGGCTGCATACAAATAAAGATGCCCACGAAAAGGGCGGCAACTTCCACGATCGCGTGGTACGTGAATCGGTTGGCCTGACGCACCTCCCGCGATCCTAGCCACAGAGACAGGCCGACCAGTCCGATTTGAACGACCTCCCGTAGATAGATCCATGGATGCCAAGCGGTAAAAGGGATGGGTTTGCGAGGGTCCAGGCAGGCAACCGTGATGATGACTCCTACCAATAGAGCGGCGTTGGGCCAAAGGCCGCGTATTTGTAGCGGGCGGATTTGACGCTCATCACGCGTCAAATCGGCAGCCCGCTCTTTTCGATAAAAGATCATCGCATCGAGCAAATAGTAGGCCGCCAGCAAGGCAACATTCACAAACAACCATGGTTTCCAGAGTCCCCAGAGGGTCCAAAGGAACGGCACCCCCTCCAGGTAGCCCAGGAATAACGGCGGGTCTCCAATCGGCAACAGACATCCACCCGTATTGCATACCATAAAAATAAAAAATACGATCGTGTGCCGCACGTATTTGCGTTCCGCATTGGTTTCCAGCAATGGCCGGATCAGCAGCATGGCCGCCCCAGTTGTCCCAATAAAACTTGCCAAAATGCTGCCAATCCCCAGGAACATGGCGTTCGTGCCGGAATGCGCCGGCAGGTCCCCCTGAATGCGAATCCCCCCCGCGATGGAGTACAAACTAAATAACAGGACGATGAACGGGATGTATTCTTGCAAGATGGCATGATCCAACACCGATTGCACTTTCGCGATCCCGGCCGCCGGATAGAAGAACAGGTAATACAGTAAGGTTAAGCCGGCCAATCCGACCGCGATCCACAGCCGGTGGGTGTTGCTGTCCCACCAGGGACTGATTTTGGGTATCAGCGGAAATGTGGCGATGGCGCCGAGCAATAAAACAAACGGCATGGTGGCGATGTAATGCGGTATGACACCAGCGGCATGCCCATTCCCCGCATGATGGTCTGCCGTGGGAACTGCGGTCCATCCGGCCGCCGTGGCCAACGCGTAGAGCAAGCCGATTACCCCCATGGCCAGAAAGATGGGCTTGTCGGATTGGGTGGCGATTGGTGAGTGATTCATCCTTGTCTCGTGACGAAATCGAAAAATGAGATGTTAAGGAAACGGTTGACTTCAGCGACTGGCCGTGTGCGGCCGGCCATGGTAACCTGGGTTCCCACAATGGTGAACGGGGCCCAGTTCATCAAGGGGGGGCCCCCCTTCTCACTCACATTCCAAGCTAGAATTCCATGCGATGACTGAGCGATGGTTGCACACGAATCGACGTGCGGCGCTGGTCAGCACCATCCTGGCGGCCGGCTTGCTGGCGGGCCTCAACGTGGGGGGGCGCCTGTTGGCCGGCGGGTTGGGCCGGCCGATCGGGCTCGGTGCCTGGGCCGTCGTGGGGATTGTCGACGGTCTGATCCTGGCTGGCTGGTGTCGCTTTGCTTGGCAGCCGCGTCTCCGATTTCGCAATGGTAAACTGCTGATTCACATCCGCTACTTGTGGCCGGTTTCACTGCCGGTTGAGGTTGTCGAGTGCATCTTCTTGGGACGCAACACGGTTCCCTGGCCGGAGCATGTCGTCGGTGCGCTGCATACTTTGAGCGTTGTCGTGCGACTCGCTGAGCGGGCTGAGCCATGGCGACAAGGATCGGTCAACCCGCTCTTGGCACAATGGCGGGATGGGTACATCACGCTCCGCGGCGAGTGGTGTGAGCCACTGGACGGCCCGCTCTTGCAGCAATTAAATCAACGTCTCCTGGCAGTACGTCCAAAGCCGGAAGCGGGCCAACCTGTACCAACACGGTAGCGCAGTCCAGGCAAATTTAGCACGGATAAGATCGGCCCAAATCTGAAATCTCAGATTTGAGATTTGAGATTTGAGACACCGTCGGGAACGCCATTCCATGCCCCAACTGCTCGTGAGTGTTCGTAATGCTGATGAGGCGCGGGTTGCGTTGGAGGCCGGCGTACGCATTATCGATGTCAAGGAACCGGAACGCGGGCCCCTGGGGGCCGCGCATCCTGACGTGGTTCGAGACGTGGTGGCAGCGGTGGGTGCTCGAGTGCCAGTTAGTGTCGCCTGCGGTGAACTCTTGGCTGCTCCCCGCGAGCCAGGCCCCATGCCGACGGACCATGCGGATACTGGGGCGCTGCATGGGGTGAATTTTGTGAAATGGGGCCTGGCGGGCTGCGGGACGTGCGCGGATTGGGTCGGCGCATGGCGACGCCAACTGCAAGGGAGAGGACTGGAGCCCCACTCCGCAGTCCACCGTCCCACGGTCGTGGCGGTCGCCTACGCCGATTGGCGCCCGGCAAACGCCCCGTCTCCCCAGGCCGTGCTCGAGGGCGCGGTTCGGGTCGGCTGCGGTGCGCTGTTGATCGATACGTTCGAAAAGAGCACCTCCTTGCAGCGGGCACGCGGGCTTGTGGATTGGCTGCCAACGATCGAGCTGGCCCGGCTCCTCGCGGATGCCCGGAAGTCCGGGCTCCTTGTGGCCTTGGCCGGTTCACTGCGCAGTGAGGAGATTCCCCAATTGGTGAGGGAATTCCAGCCGGATGTGATCGCGGTTCGGGGCGCGGCCTGCTGTGGTGGACGCGCGGGGACTCTAGACTTGACGCTCACCCGCCGTTTGGCACGGATTGTGCATGGGGACGCTTTGACGGACGTGCCTCGACCAACTGGCGCGCCAACGCTTGACAATCGGTAGCGTCGTTCCGATACTTGGAGGCGTCCCCTTATCCTAGTGCTGGTTCCTGGCACGGGACGTGTTTGTTGTTTTGCAGATCGTTGGCTCTGTTTCCGTCCGATTCGCATCGCGTGTTCACAACGTGCGCAGGGAGAGTACCATCGTGTCCCATACAGTGTCCGAGCCGGCAGAGAAATTAGCCGGCAAACGAGATGTCCATCCGTTCGGCACCATGGAGGTCGAATTTCACGCAACGGAAGCGGTACCAGGTAGCCGTGAAAAGATCCACGTCATGGCTCAACGCGCCAAATGCGGCCAGCCCCTTTGGCATCCCGAGGATCGAAATTGGGTCGACCCCTTGCCCTGACCCTAATTCAATCCTAAGAATAGCATTCGATATGGGCCAAGAATCAACGTGCACGCTCGTATGTCGTGTGCAACGCCCCGGTGCCTGTATGGCCCGATAGGAGCCCCCGCCCTATGCCCGGTTTTTCGGCCGAAGTGCCACATCAATTGGATCGTGCAGAAGCCCGCACGCGAGTTGCCAATTTTCTCTCGCAACTCACAACCCAGTATGGGGATCAGATCGGACAGATCGAGAGCCACTGGCAAGACCACGCGCTCGTATTCGCCGTGACCACCTTTGGGCAAAAGGTCTCGGGGCGCGTGGAGGTCTTGGAATCGTCGGTTAGCCTGGATGGCCAATTGCCACTGACCGCCCTGCTCTTCCGCGACATGATCACGGAATCGTTTCGGGACGCGATGGCCAAGGCGTTGGCGTGATGATGCGCAAGCTGCGATGATGGCTTCCAGCTTAGTCCAACTGAGTTGAACGCACGGAATGGAGGCTCCTGCCTCCAGGGAGTCCTCGCGACATTTTTCGGTCGGCGCTCAAATCTCAAATCTCAAATCTCAAAGGGGGGCCGCTAGGTCAGCCGCGACCCAATAACTCGATCAGCGCCTCACGAAGTCGTGGAAATTGAAACTCAAACCGCTCGTCTTCTAATCGCTTTGGGACCACATAGCGACCATATAGGGCCAATTCAGGGTCCGTTCGCAGCAAATATCGAGCGCCGAAATGGACCATCCAGGCGTAGGCCGGTAGGCCGATCGGCATACCGATCGCCCGACGAAGCTCGCGCATGAATTCAACCTGCGGCAATGGATGCGGCGCGGACGCGATATACATGCCTTGCATGGCGGGGTCCATGAGGGCTCTCTCCATGATGCGATTCATGTCCAACTCATGAATCCAGCTCATGCCCTGTGATCCCTTGCCGACACGACCGCCAAGTCCAAGCTTAGCCAGCATAGCCAGCGTGCGCAGTGCGCCGCCACCGGCTCCGCGATTTCGACCCAATACGAAGCTCGTTCGCAGAATGACGCCTCGCTGGGAAGGCAATACGCTTGCCGCGAAGGCTTCTTCCCATGCGCGTCCCACGGTCGGCGCGAGTCCATAACCCAAAGCAGACTCCTCGGTACATACCAGAAGGGGCGGGTCCCCATAGATATGCGCGGTGCTCATCTGGACCCATACCGATGGTGGATTTTCAACGCGACGCAGCGCCAGGCCGAGAGCTTGCGTGCCCTCGACCCTGGAACGAAAGATCTCATCTCGATGGTCGGGCGTCTTGATGCAATCGACACTGCGGCCAGTGAGATTGACCAGGCCATCGGCACCGTCCAACTCTTTAAGCCACGGGCCGACCGTGCGGCCGTCCCATGCCGCATGCCGCCAAGGACCCTGCACGCTTGGCATACTCCGAGAAAAAATGGTCACCGACGCGCCACGATCGGCGAGATAATGCGCGAGGGAAGCACCAAGAAATCCACTTCCACCCGCAATTACGATCTTCTTCATGCAGATATTCCGTCAGCGAACCTTGGGAACCGAGGGGGCCGGTCGTGATTGGCCGTCTTCGATCACCAGCACATCGCCGTTCAGTCGATAGCGTAGCTCAAGGGGTGTGAGGACCTCATCCAGAATCTGCTCAAACTTGGCGTTGGTGACTTGAAGGGACACGCGGCCGCGCAGGCGCTCTGCCAAACCTGGGGGTACCTCAACACGCAGTTGCATGCCCGTCGCTAGCGACTCGATCACATTCATCGCAGGCTGCTCTTTGACTTTCAGGGAGTACCGCCGTCGCTCGGCGTCCGGCTGGGGCAACGGTCTGGACGAGACGAGCGCCGCGAGCCGGCGCTGCAATTGATCATGCTGCTCAAACGAGGCGTGCACCTTTAGGAGTCGCCGCCCTCGTTCATTCTGTCCCTGTAGCTGTAACGTGGTGCCGGGTGCCGACGCTTGCCATTCCTGAACGGCTGCTGATGCCCGGGTTTCTACGTCGTAGCGTTGTTCCCATGACAACTGGTCCGGAATCGGAACCCAACGCATCCGCTGGCCGTCCTTGGAGACCTGCGGGGTCAGACCGAAACCGGCGACGATCAGCTGGCAGCGTTCCACCAAATCCAATTCCGGCAGATCCACCGCCGGCCAAAGATCGTGCGGCAGGCGCGTTTCGTTCACCAGCTTGATTCCTGCGGTCTCTTCGAGGTCAGCCATGAGCCGTTGCGGCTCGGCGAGCGAGGGCCACTGAACCCTGGCGCGTCGGCGCCAGCGATCCCGCTGCGCTGCGGGGAGGCTTGCGACCCGGCGGTGCTGCTCGTCCATGAGGGCCGCCAGTTTCAGCGCGGTGGCGGGGGGCCCAAGATAGACGACCGCGCCAATGCGGCCCACTCCCAACTGGCAGGTGTCGGCAATCTGATAGAGGGCTGCCTGCAACGACGGTTGGTCGATGTCGAGTGCAATCGGGCGATTCGGATCCGTGCGACGATCCAAGAAAATGGCCACCCGTTGCGTTGCGGCCAGGGTTTCCAAGGCCGTGCGGAGTGAAGTGCCCTGCCAGTGCATTTTGACGGGGGATTCCAATTGCTTTCGCAACTTGGTGCCCGTATGCCAGCTGGTCACGGCAGTGGGTGCGACCAAGGGGGCATCGGTCGCTTGGCCGAAGGCGGACGACGTCAGCCCAGCGAGGAGGATCACGAGCGATCGTTTTCGGCCCGTGATGAATCGTCCCGAGGACACGGTAAGTACTCCGAAAGCACGACCCTGCCAGACAGCCTTGCCCCATTCTACAATTTGTGGAGTGCGCCGTCAAAGCGTCCAACCCCAACTGTCAAGTGAAGCAGAGCACCGGTATGATAGCGGTCCGGGATAAGTAGTTGGTGCAGCCTGGACCGAATTTCGGGGCATGCATGGGAGCGATTGAGAATATGCAAGGTTCAGAAATCTTTGCGGATGCAACGCGCGAACGTTTGGTGCGTTCCAAGATCGCTGCCGTATTGGTGCTGGATGAGGCCGAGCAGGCAGTGCCGTTGGCCCGTGCTTTGCTCGGCGGTGGCATCGATGCCATGGAATTGACATTGCGGACAGATGCCGCTCTGGAGGGTCTGAGACGCATCAAACGCGAGGTTCCGGAGATGCTGTGTGGCGTGGGGACGATCTTAAATCCCTTGCAGGTGCAGCAGGTCCTCGATGCCGGCGGCGACTTCGGGGTCTCGCCGGGAACCAACCCTCGTGTGCTGCATGCCGCACGGCAGGCGGGCTTGTCATTCGCACCGGGAGTGGTGACTCCTAGCGATGTCGAACAGGCCCTCGAGTATGGCTGCCGACTGTTGAAATTTTTCCCTGCAGAGCCCTCGGGCGGATTGGCCTATCTGCGGAGCATGGCGGCGCCCTATGCACATCTGGGGGTGCAGTACATTCCGTTGGGTGGCATTCAGTTGGACAACATGACTTCTTATCTGGCCGATCCCCTGATTGGAGCCGTGGGGGGAAGTTGGCTGGCGCCACGCGACGATATCCGCCGCGCGAATTGGGATGCCATCACCCTACGGGCGCGACAAGCCCGCAAGATGGCCGACACTGCGGCGTAGTTGAAGCGGTAGAGATGGGCAGGATCCATTGAATAGCGATCACGGAATCTATTCATTCGTGGGGAGCGAGCATCTGCTGACTCCCTCGATCGTAATCGTGCATGAGCTGGTTCAGCAGAATCTAGAACTCATGGTGCGCATTGCGGGGCGCGCGGATCGGCTGCGGCCGCACTGCAAGACGCACAAAATGTCGGCCATGGTCCGTTGGCAGCAGCAGATGGGGATCCAGCACTTCAAGGCGGCGACCGTGGCCGAGGTCGAAATGCTGGCACGCGAGCACGTGACCGACGTCTTTCTCGCCTATCCATTGGTTGGACCCAATATCGCACGTGTGGCCCGCCTGCAGCAGAAGTATCCGGACACGCAGCTGCTCTTGAACGTTGACCGGTCGGCGGGGATCACCTCCTTGGGGGCCGCCATGTCGGCGGCTGGTCACAAGGTTGGTGTCGTTTTGGATCTGGATGTGGGCATGCATCGCACGGGCGCCGCCATCGGAGACGCGGCCTTGCGTTTGTATCAACAAATTGACAAGACGCCCGGCCTGACGCCGGCTGGTTTGCATGTTTACGACGGACATCGTCGACAGGCGACCCTCACGGAACGACTGGCGGCCGTGCGGGAGGATTTTGTCAAGGTATTGGAATTTCGGGATCGTTGCGTGGCGTCCGGTTGCCCCGTGCCTCGCCTGATTTGTGGCGGCACCCCCACCTTTCCTGCCTTCGCGCAGCTGGATGAGCCGACGATCGAGTTGAGCCCGGGGACTTGCGTCTTCGCCGATGCCGGCTACGGTCACCATTTTCCCGATTTAGGTTTCACTCCGGCCGCCGTGATGCTCACGCGAGTCGTTAGCATTCCCGAGGATGGGACCGTGACGTGTGATCTGGGATACAAATCGGTGGCCTCCGATCCGCCGATGGAGACGCGCGTGGTATTTCCTCAGTTGCCCGACATGCGGATTCTGCTGCACAGCGAAGAGCATTTGACCTTTCAGACCGCCGAATGGCAACATCTGAAGCCGGGGGATGTCCTGATCGGCATTCCCTGGCATATTTGCCCGACGATTGCCATGCACCGCGATGCGGTCGTTGTGCGTGCGGGACGTGTGGTCGACCGCTGGGAAGTCACGGCGCGGGACCGCGTGCTGTCCATCTGACCGAGATCTCTGCCCCGCGAGCCCGTCATTCGCTGCCGTGGATGACGACCGATTTCTCCTCGGTCATTTCGAGCACAGCATAGTGGGGGCCCTCTTTCCCCATTCCGCTTTCCTTGAGGCCTCCGTAGGGCATAAGGTCCGCACGCCAAGCGGGACCGCCGTTGATATGAATATTCCCACTATCCACCTCACGCGCGAAACGCAGAGCGGCATCCAGATCGCGCGTGAACACAGCCGCGCTCAGACCGTAGCGGGTATCGTTTGCCAAGTCGATGGCGTGCTGGGGATCGGTGGCACGCAGCACGGCAACAGCTGGACCGAATAGTTCGTCTCGGCTGATTCGCATGTCTGGCTGCACGTCGCTCAGCACGGCGGGCTGCAAAAGTGCTCCCTCGCGATGACCGCCGCAGATCAATCGCGCGCCGCCGGCGACCGCCTCCTGAATCCAATTGGCCACGCGCACGGCATCTCGCTCGCGCACCAGTGGCCCGACGTCCGTGTCCTCGGCCATGGGATCCCCCGCACGCAGTTGGCTGACCCGGTCTCGCAGGCTATCGACGATGGCGTCATGGACAGGCGGCAGCGCGATAATGCGCTGCGCCGATATGCACAATTGGCCCGCATTGGCAAAGCCCGCTTTGGCAATAGCCGCGGCGACCACGGTCGGATCGGCGTCAGCGAGTACAATCACAGGACTGTTCGAACCCAGCTCCATCGTGACTCGTTTGAGTCCCGCCACCTCGCAGATCCGTCGCCCCACTTCGGCACTGCCCGTGAAACTAATCTTGCGGACACGTGCATCGCGACAGAGCGCCTCGCCCACCTGAACGCCCGATCCGGTCAGGCAGCTCAGAGCCAAGGGTGGCAGGCCGGCATCGAGCAGCACTTGCACCAGCATGAGCGCCGAGAGCGGTGTATCGGTGGCCGGTTTGAGAATCACTGCATTGCCCGCAGCGAGGGCGGGACCCACCTTATGACAGACCAGATTGAGGGGGAAATTGAAAGGCGTGATGGCCACCACCAATCCACAGGGCACGCGCAGGGTGAATCCAAGCTTTCCTGCGCCCCCCGGCGCGCCATCCAGAGGTAAGCCCTGACCGTGGATGCAACGTGCCTCTGCGGCGGACAGCTCCAGCGTATCAACCGCCCGGTCGACCTCGAGGCGTCCCTCCGCCAGAATCTTTCCCTCCTCCATGCTGATCGTGCGTGCGAATTGCTCTTTTCGTTCCGCCAACAATTGGGCCGCGCGCCGCAAGATGTGGTAACGGTCGTAACCTGTCAGTTTTCGCATCTCGCGTGCGCCCGACACCCCTCCGACAAGGGCCGCTTCGACATGCTCGTTCGTCGCGCGCGGTACCACATCCACGGTCACGTTGTCGAATGGATGACGCACCTCTTGCTGGTCCGTATGATCCACCCAATGGCCGGAAACGAACATCTTCACGACGGCACCACCGCTTTCCAGTTGAGGTTAGGGCTGTTGTCGTCGAGCCATGGAACTGGCACGTCAACACCCAAACGATGATTATGACAGGGGGCGTGATGCCGAGTCAATTATGGTACGATACCGGCTTCGTCCACGTGCATACGGCCGTGGCTTTTCGAATGAGGAGCACCTGCGGATTCAAATAAGGGGCAGATTGTCATGGGATTGAGCGGACGAGACATGCGTGAAGCATTGCGCGAGGGGCGGCGGGTCTATGCAACGGCCATGACGGCCTACTCGGCTTTCTGGATGACCTCGATGCGTGCCTTTCACGACATGATCGATTTCGTGTTTCTCGACGTGGAACACGTGGCCGAAGATCGGCGTACGCTTAGTTGGGCCTGCCAAGCCTATGCTGCGGCCGGGATCGCTCCTGTCGTGCGGATTCCCGAGCCCGATCCGTATGAAGCATGCAAGGCCCTCGACGGTGGCGCCGAGGGAATTATTGTGCCCTATACGGAGACAGTTGATCAGGTCCGTCGCGCTGTGACCGCTGTCCGTCTACAACCACTCAAGGGAGCACGCGCCGAACAAGCGTCGGAGGACCCCAGCACGATGGAACCGGCACTGCGCGAATACCTGTCGAAACGTAATGACCATCGCTTGTGTATTCTCAACATCGAAAGTGTGCCCGCAATCGAAAACTTGGAGAAAATCGTTGCCGTCCCCGGCGTGGATGCGGTCTTGATTGGACCACACGACTTGTCGTGCAGTTTGGGGATTCCGGAACAATACGATCATCCTCGCTTTGACGAGGCAGTACGCACCATCATTCGCATTGCACGCCAGCATCACATTGGTGCGGGAATCCACTTCTGGCAGTCTCTGGAACAAGAGCTGGATTGGATCAAGGCCGGAGCCAATCTGGTGGTGCACAGCTCAGATTTGTATACCGTACGTACGGGGCTACGAAAGGAAATACAGCAACTTCGAGCCAGCTTGGGGGACATGCGGGCCTAGTCGACTTGTAGGCTCAGAAATCGAGTTCGTGGTGCGACTGAGAGTGGCATAGGCATCTTGCCTGTGGTGCCCTACCAACACATCGAGCTGGCGCTAACTGGTACGAAACCCTTCGGGGCAGTCCTTGCGAAAAACCCACCGCAGGCCGCAGGTCAGATCGTCCAAGATCTTCAATTCCTCCGAGCTCAGACGGATGGCATCGGCGGTAAGGTTTTCCGCCACGCGTTCGGCCGTATCGGCACCCGTGATGACGCAGGAGATGCCGGGCTGTGCCAAACACCAGGCCATGGCCATCTGATTGGCCGTGCCGCCATGGTGGGCGGCCATTTCGACCAGTTTTTGCACCACCGCATCGACGGGTGCCGTCATGGCGGCACGATAGTTATAGGGGCCACGCCACCAAGTGCTCCCTTCGGGGGGCGGAGATCCATAGCGGTAGCGTCCTGACAGCAATCCGATCGCACTGGCGGCATATACCGTGATACCCACATTTCGCTGCTGGCAAAACGGGACGAGTTCCTGTTCGATGTGCTGCTCCAATAGGTTGTAGCGGACCTGATTGCAGATCGGAGCCGACCAGCCATGGGCCTCGCAGACATGGAGTGCTTCGTACAATCGCCACGTTTCGTAATTGCTGACCCCTATGTGACGTACCTTGCCCTGGCAGACAAGTTGGTCCAGAGCCGCGAGTGTCTCTTCAGCCGGAGTGTGGGGATCGGGAAAGTGGCACAAGTAAAGATCGATATAGTCGGTATCCAGACGTTGTAAACTGTTTTCGGCCGCCGTAAGAATGGAACGGCGCGAGAGGCCGCCGCTCGTTGGATCGCTGGGGAGTTGCGAGCCGACTTTCGTGGTGACGATGAACTGTTCGCGACGATTGCGAATGGCCTTGCCGACGATTCGTTCGGAGAAACCGTCGCGGTAGAAGTTGGCACAGTCCAGAAAATTACAGCCTTGGTCGGCGGCCTGCTGGATGGCCGCCAAACAAGTGGCCTCGTCGTGTTCGGCGCGAAATGCGGTCCCCAGGCAAATGCGGGAAACACGCAGATCCGATTGGCCCAAAGTGACTTGCTGCATGCCTAAGACTCCCGTACCGACGGCGTTGGCAATCACGTCGCGCGAATTTGCGATTGAGAGACCGGTCGCGCGGATTAACGGTTCAGCACTTCTTGGTGCAGTTCCTTGAGGGAATGCTGATACCGTTGCTTGGCCTCTTCGTCCGTCACGCATGCGGTGGAAGCGTAGACGATGGCGAAGGCCCGACGGAGTCGTTGACTCGAGTTGGCATCCGCCAAATGGATGGTCCGCGAATGATGCGCCAGTACGTCACCGGGCTTCACCGGTACCGCGACCGCCGCAACCTGATCTTCGGGTCCCCAGTCGGCCACGCCCTGCGAAAAACCAAGCACCGAGGAACGCCGATGAGGACGCAGGCCGCGCAGGTGTGAACCCGGCACATAGTAGAGGCAACCATTTTCCTGGTCGATCGCATCGATGGGGATCCATAATGTGACAACCTGGTCGGGCTGCAAACAGAAGTAGTACCCGTCCTGATGAGGAGGAGTGACATTGCTGTGGCCCGGTGGTTTGCAGAACCATTCCGCCGCCCTGAGGCACACATCGCTCGATAGCAGCTGTTCCGCCAGGGATCGGAAGACTGGTCGCTGCACAAATTCAGCGAAATAGGCATCATGCTGATCGATATAATGCAAGGCCTTGAGACTTGCTGGTACCCCCTGTTCTTCGTAGTAGGCGAGCGTCGGCGGCAACCCGGGGACGATGTCGCGGATGTAACGATCCAGGTTGGTTGAGAGTTCTTCAAAGGTTGGTTGGTCCAGGAAATCGGACATCACCACAAAACCATCTTTGTCAAACGTTCGGACGGCTTCTGGTCCAATCGAATTCGGCGACATCGTACCTAAACCTCCATAGGGCTGCCCCGACTTCACGGTGCGGTACTGGGATTAAACATGGGATCGGACGCATTGCCTCTCGAGACCAAATAGGCAAGCAAATCCAACACCTCCGCCTCATTCAAGGGCGCCAGCAAATCATCTGGCATCAATGATTTGGGGGATGGTGCAATTTGTTCGATCTGGTCCTTGGACACGTCCACAATTTTCGATGCATCCTCGGGGTCGATAACCATAGTGATACTATCAGCATGGTTGGCCGTGATCCATCCCGTGATGAGTTGCCCTTCCGTCGTGGAAACCAGCGATGTCTGGAATCGATCCGGTATGAATTTGCTGGGCTGGATGATCGCCTCCGCGACATCATGGAGGCTGAAGCGCCCGGAAATGTTGGTCAAATCGGGTCCGGTGGCGCCCCCCTGGCCGTCGAAACGGTGGCATACGATGCAGCGCCCCGCCTTAAAACTGCGTTGGCCGTTGGCAAAGTCACGCTGAGTGAGCCCCTGGGCGAGCTTTTGATCCAACTCCGCGACCGTCCATTTTTGGCCGGGCCCAACGGGTTTGGGCAATTCGGCCGACTTGAGCGATGGCGGTGGTGTCTCCAAGGCGATCGCGGCCCGCTCCTCCGGCGACGTATGTTCCAGGGCCACCTTCTCCATTTCCTTCAAAAAACCCTGATAACTGACGCCGCCACTCCGCTGAGCTGCGTCGCGCAGCCACTGCAAGTACTCACGGCGTTCCTCGAGCGTCCAACCGTACCGCATGGATCGAAGTGCATAAGCGTAGTGCAAGTTTTGCGTCTGCGGATGATTTGCCAACATCTGCGATATCGGATCACCATACTTCCCGTTGCGTGTGATCAGCGACCGCAGGATATCAGTTGTACCCTGTGCGGCGTCGTGTTCTTCACGCAGTTGCGCCAAGGCTTTACTGACGATTGTCGGCGAATCGAGAGCCACCAACAGACTGCACAATTCGCGACTAAGATGCGGATCAGAGGCCGGGAAATGGGCATCGAGTTGCTTGAGAACCTGCCGACAATCGGCCGGGCTGGGCTTGCCCAACCGTATGATCGCCAGCCCGTAGGCACGCAACAGGTCCAATTGGGATTCGACGGGCAGATCCGCGACTGGGATGCGATTCAGATATGCCAGCAGTTCGGATTGTTTCTCCGGCGCCCCCTGCCGCGCCAGAGCCACCGCCGCCTGAATGAGCGTCAGGTGTGGTATGTCTTGCTGCGCCAGGCGAGGTTGCCACTGGGCGACGGGCAAATATTCCAACGCCAATCGGGCCGCATAGCGAATGTGGCGATCGGAGTGCCCGAGGTGATTCCAGATAAAGTCCAACTGTTTGGGATCGGGGTGGGCCAGCAAGTCTTCCAGTTGATGACGCAGCGCACGCAAATCGGCGTATTGCGAATCGGACGTGTCGACAGGGTCGGTCCCCTCGGTGCCGACATACGTCACGCGATACAGGGCCGACTGGGTCCCGCGCCCACCCACGGTGAAATAGAGGGCGCCATCTCGTCCGACCACCGCGTCTGTCAACGGCAACGGAATCCTCGACAGGAATTCCTCGCGTTCCGCCGTGTAGCTGGACCCCGACGGGCTCAGGTGCATGGCATAGATCGTGCCGAAAGTCCAATCGAGCAGGTAAAGTGCCTTTTGGTAGCGAGCGGGAAATTTCGCGCCGTAGCCAAAGGTAACGCCCGTGGGCGAACCGGGGCCCACGTCAATCACAGGTGGCAGACTGTCGACGTAGTACGTGGGCCACACGCCAGAGCCGCTACGCCAACCGAACTCACTGCCGCTGGTCGCATGGCAGAGTCGCGTCGGTCGGTACCAGGGCATGCCCATATCCCATTCCATATCGGAATCGAAGGTAAACCATTCGCCGTCGGTATTCACATCCATGTCGTAGGAGTTGCGATAACCACTGCTCACCAGCTCCCAGTCACGTCCGGACGAATCGATGCGACAAATCCACCCGCCCGGTGCTAAGATACCAACGGCATGTCCACTGGCATCCCACTGTCGTGGGAGCAGTTGGTCTTCGTCCCAATTTCTCGGCAGGCGACTTGCGGTTACCTGTTCGGGCAGCTTAGTATGGTTGCCGGCCATGACGTAGATCGACTTGCCGTCTGGTGTCAAGTGCATGGCATGGGGCCCGTGCTCGCCCTCCCCATCAAACGGCATCAATAATTCCAGTCGTTCATATTGATCGTCATGGTTCTCATCGAATGCCCGATAGAGTCCAGTTTTTTTACCCATATTGGCCATGATGTACAAACTGTCGAAGGCGGCGAGTAACCCGTGGGCACCGGTGATCTCCACGGGGAGCTGTTCTACATGCGTTGGCTCGTCAGAGCCAATGCGTGCCGGCGTGATCCGATAAAGGCCGTGTTTGCTTTCATTTTGATCACTGGCAATCAGACGTCCTCGGGCATCCAGCGCCAAACAGACCCACGAGCCCTGCGTCTCGATGGGGACCGTATACAACAATTCGACTTGAAAGCCCGGCTGCACTTGGAAAACGTCTCGTGGCGGGGCTGTCGACTCGGCCGTTGTACCCGGCCGATTGGGATGAGCCGTCGCGATCTGTGGCACCTGCGTCCAGTGCGTATCGGCCGCCAGTAGTTGAGGACCGGCGATCCAGGCCCAACTACAGCCCAAGATCAGTGCTCGGCAAATGGGTGCCCAACGGATCAGTGATCCTTCTGGTCCACATTCCGGAAAATAATAGAACGGCGAGCAACGCATGGGGGCTCCTTGAAATATCCTGGAAACGTCCGGCAACGTAAACCACCCAGTATACTAGGCCCTCCCTGCCGATTGTAGGGCAAGCCCATCTTCGCTTAAGCTCGCCGCCACCTAACGGTCGATCGGGTGATGGAGGCGTGTTCTGCGGTAACTCAGCGGCACGGACCATCGGTCATTACGATGTAAAGGGATGCGCTCTATGCGAGTCCAGGCGATCCATGCGGCGATGTTGGTTCTGACGGTCGTCTCGGGGGCGCTGGCCGCCGACGGTCCCGTAACTCAACCGGCCGATCGACAGGCGGCGGCTGACGTGACCTATTCCGCCGTGGAGTCGGGCCAGCTCACGCCAACTCCAGAGATGTGGTTCTATCAGCAGGAAATCCGTCGGCACGACGACCCAAAGCAAGCCGTGCGCCGCAACGCCGAATACCGTGCGGCCCAACGCCGCATGCGACTGGAGTCCCAAAAGTGGTACGGCTATTCGCCCCTCCGTCCAACGGTTAATCCCACGCCCTGGTTCGGCAGCTATGGCCCCCGCTGGACGTCCACCATGGGAGACCCCAATCGGTGGATGGCCGGGGGAGCCCCAACCGTCGTAGTGATCCCACGTGCGCCGTAGGGCCGATGGCCGAGTCTGAGCGAAGCAGATGAACGCGTGAGAAGCCCGGGCGGTGATCGCTCCGAGCGGTGGGCTCAGACGAGCTTTTTCCGGACGGCCCAGACGGCCGCCTGCGTGCGATCCGTGACGCCGATCTTACGCAAGATATGCTGCACGTGTTCTTTAACGGTTTCATAGCTCACTTTGAGCTCGACCGCGATCTCTTTGTTGCGTAGTCCCAACGCCATTTGGCGCAGCACTTCCCCCTCGCGGTGAGTGAGCGGAACCTCGATGTCGTTGGTCATGCGCGGCGCGGCGAGCGCCCCCGTAATACGTCGCAACTTATCGTGGGACCATAGGTCGCGCCCCGATGCGGCGGTCCGTATGGCGTCCAGTAGCTCCTCGCGACTGGCCCCCTTCATCACGAATCCGGCTGCACCTAACGCGACCGCGCGGGCCGAATAGGTCGGATTGTCATAGGCCGATAACATGAGAACCGGGAGTTCGGGCTTCTCCAGTTTTAACTGGCCCAACGCCTGCAAACCATCGCCCGCCGGCATGCGGATATCAAGGAGCACTACATCCGGTTCACAGCCCAGCGCTAACTGTACGGCCTGCTTGCCGGTCCGAGCCTCCGCCACGACGGTAACGTCTGAGTCGGCCAGAATATTTTTCAGGCCACACAGGACGATTTCGTGATCATCGGCAATTAGTAGTTTAACGGTCATGGCAACACGTACACATCGGATGGCCGTGGTCTACACGGACACCGACGAGCCCTTTCTAATCGAAACTCGTTCACAACCACTGGCTAAGAACCGGCCGGCACGCGACGTTGCCCTCGCCACATGAAGAATCCGCCGGCCATACTCGCAGCAACGCGTATTAATGCGCCGGAGCGAGTGCCGAACCAACAGGGGGATGGCCCCCTCTGCAGGTAATTATAGTTCGATCGGCGTATTCGGGTAGTCCCCAAATTATCGATTCATTGCGCCGGCTTAGGACGCCCAATCACAGGGCACCGACCAGATCCCGCTCGGCCGGTTGTGGCGTCAGAGGCGAGAATCCCAGCGGTGCGTCTGGATTGACCCGGAATGTCTTCGGATAGACAAAGCGAGCCTTGGGTTTTTGTTGCCAAGCGGTTGCATAACGCACGCCCCGAATGAGGTTTTCTTTGAGGTGGGCCCAGGGGCCGGAGACCTCAACACCGCGACTCGGCTTGCCCAACCGATTTCGCAGCCATTGATTGGCCAGATGAACATTGATGCGACGGGTCGCCATCGGGTTCCGATGCTCCGTGGATAGAGAGACGTTCAGCCCTTCCTGATTGGTCACGCGATGCGGCGTGTTCTGGGGCCAGGTCAGCATCTGCCCGGGCCGTACGTCAAACACCTGAGCGTGCTCGTCAAACCACTCAAAATAGGGAACGTCTTCCGCGTAGTCACCGGAGAAAACCCGCTCCAACACATCCTGTGAGACGAAACGAAAATCGAAGGGGGGATAAACCCAAACCCGTTTGATGCCACGCAAGTGCCAGAGCATGTTGACGGGGATGTCCACATGATAATGTACCAGGGCGCCCGGCGATGAGATTAAAAGATTGGCCGAGCGAAAATGAGCTTTGAAGCGACTGTTGCAGCGTTCCAGACTATCAAACAGTTCGTTGATGAGGTTTCGGTAGACCGGCTGATGCTGCATTAGATTCCGCAGATTGATCCAAAGTCGGCCACGTTGCACGAGATCCAACAACACCTCACCAGGCACTCCGTTGCGGTCCCCTTCCTGCCACTGAAAATCGCGATGATCGTACCCCATCGTATTGACATGCAGGCAGTCCGCCGGGTGCGTGTCTAGCAGGCGCACCAAACCCTCGTTGGAGAAGAGCGGAGATTCGTGCAAACGATGTTGCGCCAGCAGGATGTCGTGTTCCAGACGCTGGTATTGCGAGGGGGTCCAGTCGACAAGCAGCGATGAGTTCATGCGACACCTCATGTTCCATGGAATGGGAAACGCCCTGCGTGGACGACGAGCGTTCGCAGGCGGTGAGAACCAAGAAGATCAGCGAATGCCATGCCAATGGTGTGACCTGGCGGCAGAGCCCGTACGATCGCTATCTCCGCTCGGTTTGCTGTTCGGCGGGCGCCGTAAAAACCCAATGTATCGCCTGGGCGAGCGGGGCATTCCGCAAAGGACGATGCCCTTAAGCGCCCGATGTGGTGGAATTGCTACGAATGGGTCGATCAAAGATCCAGCGAGAAGTCGGTGAGCAATTCCACGCCATCCTCCGTGACCCGATAGTTCTGCTCCAGTCGCATGCCATGTCGCAGCTCGTCGTGGTACAGGCCCGGCTCGACTGTGAACGTATCCCCCTCGGCGAACGTGTCGTCCCAGTGCGGATTAAGGTGGGGTGCCTCATGAGGATAGAGGCCAACGCCGTGCCCCAAATGGTGGTCGAAGACCCAGGGTGTGCAGGGGGCCAATAACTCCTTGGCTCGCGTGAAGACGTGTTGGCAACGGACCCCCGGTTTGACCGTACTCTCGATCATGGCAAAGACGGTCAGTATCTGTTGCCAGGCACGGGTCTGAGAGGCGCTCGGCTCATTCCCGACCGAAAAAGTGCGGGCATTGTCGGAGAAATAACCGCGAAAGCCCACCCCCAAGTCGAGGATGTAGAGTTCGCCAGCCTGGGCGAGCCGTCGCCGCGGGGGGCCGCCGCGCGAGTTGCACTGAAAATCTTGACCAAAATACGTCAGGGGTTCACCGAGCGTGTCGACCGCGACCCCCTGCAATTGGCTGTAGAGCCACAGCTCGTCAATGCCCGGGCGGATGAGGGTCCGCGCTGCCGAATACATGGCGGCGGTGGCCCCGATGGACTGTCGCATCATCGCCAGCTCGTCGGAGTCTTTCCGGCGCCGTAGCTGATAAAGCGTCGGCTCTAAATCGACCAGTTCACCGGAGAACTCGCGTGCCACATGGGGGGGGAACGTGGCGAATTCAACCCCTACTCGCTTGGCATGGGTCACGCCGCCGAGAGAAGCAAGCAACACTTGGGAATTGGCCAGCCGTTGATCGTTACGCAAAGTCGAATGCCACTGTGCCTCATAGCCGAGCACTTGATCGGCAGCCGTGTTGTCCGGGAGTCGGCGCCCCGGCACGACGATCGTCAGATGGCCATCCGGTCGCAGCGCGGCAGCCGACTGGAACATCGGCCCGCTGCGAACTCCCGATAACCATTGCACATGCTCCACCTGCGTGGTGATAAACAGGTCCAAATCCAGCCGTTTCATTTCGGCGATCAGCCGTTGTTGACGACCGCGGCAGGCGGGAATATCGAGGGCAAATCGATCAACCGTCATGGGCTGCAGCTCCGGAAATATTGGGAAAATCCAAGACCCTTCGATGGCCATCGGCAAGACTCTGTTGCGCTGCCAACACGACGCTAACTGCCCGGTACGCGTCCTCCAAATCACTCGTCTTGCGAACCAGACTCGTCACCGCGCGGTGGAAGTGACAGAGCAACTGTTCCCAAACGGGCCGCTCACTTTCCAACGACTCCTGATGACGGCCTGCCTGATCGAACCAGATGAGCGTGGCGGGCATGTCGATGAAGGCAATGCCGTGTTGGCAGCAAACCTGCAATGCTGCCGGAGGGCGAAACGAAATGGCCTCACTCCAGGCCGCCGGCATGTAGTGTCCGCAACTAATTTGGGCCAAAGGACCTTGGCCGTAATCCATTTCTGAGAAGTCCAGGCTCATCATCTGATAGTCCAATTGATCCGCCTGGGGTCCGCGGTGCGCAGCGCCGACGACTGAGGTCGGCTCGCGCCCCACAACGTATCGGCACCAATCCACCAATTCAATCAGCTCGCGCGTATCCGGACTGAGATGCCGACCACGCTGGCTGGCCGGATGCAATCGTTCCACGGCCAGTCGTCGATGACAGAACAATAGGGAGGGTAGCCCAAGCGATGTAGCGATCAGTTCCTTAAGACGCAGGGTGGCCGGCGCGTGACGACGGGGGAACTCGGCCATGAAGGCAATTCCCGACTGTTCCACCTGCGTTTTCAACGCGGCCGCCTGGGGTATGTCCAGGTCGATCGCAGCCGCACAATATACGGCCTTGCCCGCCTCGCAGGCGGCGAGAATCGGCAGTGCGCCGTACCATTGCGGTGACAGCATTAAGATTGCGTCCACGTCCTCGCGCGACGCCACCGTCCGAAAGCCCTCCACCGGCGTGGCTTGGAAATCACGCGCGGCTTGCTCAGCCTTCAACGCGATCTCATCACAGACAGCCACGACCTGGAAGCGATCGGACAATGCCCGTAAGGCCGGACGATGTCGACCTTCCCAAGCCGGACCCAGACCGACGATACCCACCCGCAGCTTCATCGGTTCCTACTTGCTATTCGCGAGATTAATATCGGAGAATGCTAACCAATCACAACACGAGGTGAGACTCAGATCTCAGATTTCAAATCCCCAATCTTAGTTATATTCCGGCGACACGGCCCACCCATGTTGAGTATCCCTGCTCCATGCCCTGGCCGCTGCCTCCACCCAGCATACCCGCTCGTTGCGCCAATTCGAAGGGCAGAGTCGGTGGTGACTACCAGGGAGTAACGCCCGGCTGTGGCTTAAGATCGTAGCGCCGAATTTTTCGGTCCAGCGTCGACCGTTCAATCCCCAGCATGGTGGCTGTACGGCTCTTGTTCCAGGCATTGGCGTTCAGCGTGCTCAAGATCAGCCGCCGCTCCGATTCGTCCAACGTCATGGGGACGAAGTGAGATGGCGGCTGAAACAACTCACCCGTATCGGATGCCGTGGCCAAATTCGAGAGGTTCAAGTCCTCCAACTCGAGGTAGTCCCCGCGGGCCAAGACAACGGCTCGTTCGATCACGTTTTTTAGCTCACGCACGTTTCCGGGCCAACGGTAGGTGGCCATGAGTTCAAGGGCTGCTTCGGAGAAGCCTTTGAACTTGCGCCCGGTCTCCGCGTTGTAGCGACCGAGGAAATGATCGGCCAACTCCAAGATGTCTTCCGGTCGCTTGCGGAGGGGGGGGACCACGATTTCCACGACGCGCAGCCGGAAATAAAGATCGCGGCGAAACTTGGATTCGGCCACGGCCTGTTCCAGGTCGCGATTGGTGGCAGCGATGACTCGGACTTCGACCTTGATGGCGGATGTACCGCCGACACGCTCGAAGGGATGCCCCTCCAGCACCCGCAAAATCTTTGCCTGAATGGAGGGGCTCATTTCGCCGATCTCATCCAGCATCAAAGTTCCCTTGTCGGAGGCCTCAAACTTGCCGATCTTGCGATCGGTGGCCCCCGTGAAGGCGCCCCGTTCGTGACCAAACAATTCGCTTTCCAGCAATGATTCCGATAGGGCCGCGCAATTCAGGCAGACGAACGGCCCCTTCTTGCGTGGGCTGGCGTAGTGCACGGCGCGGGCCACCAATTCTTTCCCCACGCCACTCTCGCCCCGAATCAGTACTGTTGCGCGGCTCGGCGCCGCTTGCAGGATTTGGGAGCGTACCTCGCGCATGCGGAGGCCGGAGCCGATCAGTTCGCTCTCCGCCCCCAATCGTTCACGCAGATGCTGAATCTCGTCCTTGGATTGGGTGAGATTCTCCGCCAATTCCTGCTGACGCTTCAGATTCTTCAGTGCCTGCGCGACGTTGTCGGCCACGGCCAGGGTGAACTCCAGATCATCCGGATCGGGGACACGCGTGGGGTCGGTGGAATACAAATGGATCAGCCCCACGACGCGCCGGTTCTGACGGATGGGGGCACAGAGAACACTCGTGGCATGGATCACCCCCTGGCTGTCACGAGTGCTCAACATGCTGTCATTTTCGACATTGCGCGCCATCACCGCCTCCCCCTCGCGCCAGACGGTCGTGGCCAAGAAGGGAGAGACACGATGGTACACCGGGTCCGAATCGCTGCGCTGTGCGACGATTTCGAGATCGTTGCCGTTGGGAGGTCCCTCAGCATCGTGGGGCAAAAGCAACACGGCCCCCGCGTCGACGTTCGTTCCTTCAAAGAGCCCCTCCAGGGCGAGCTTTGCCACGGAGATGACATCCGTTTGATTAGCCAATTCAAAGGCCAGCCGACATAACTTGGCGGCGGCACGTCCCACCTTGGGAATGGTTTCGTCATCCTCCTCTTCGTCATCCTGCGGTTTCAAGAAACGCGTCTGGCCCCGACGATGCGTGATGGTGGTCGGCTCGTGTAATCCAAAAACACTCGAATCATCTGCCCCCCGTCCCTCCGTACTGTCCCCATCCCCGGGAGTGTCCGGTTTGGCCGTGTGGACCGAACTGGAGTCCGGAAAAGCTTGCGAGAGATCATGGACGAATGCCAATTGAGCGTGTGCGATACGGATCACATCTCCAGGGACGAGCGGATGATCGCGCCCGATGCGCTGCCCACCCACCTCCGTACCATTGCGACTGTCCAAATCGCGCAGTACCCAATGCCCCTGGCTCATGAAGACTTCGGCATGGTAACGGCTACAACGCTCGTCCTTGACCACAATCTGGTTGGTCGGCGCGCGACCGATGGTGACCGTTCGACCTTCCACCAAACGAAACACATCGGTCCATTTGGGGCCTTCGCGTATTACCAGATAAGCCAGCGTGGAGTCCATATAGTCCTAGATTAGCCTTCCAGGTGGTTGGTTCGCAACCGGCGGGGCCCCAGCAAACAGTCGAAACGACGTACCCCCTACTCGACTGGCGTCGTTGCGCCCGTGGGGACAAAGTGGGGACCTAAGGCCCCCATTCGCGCGGAAGGACCCGTTGGGGACCGGTAACGGCGTCTGAGGGCCGCTACAATCGGCAGAGTCGCTCGCCTCCGGTAGGATCCGGGACTCGCTGCGTTCCCAGGGCGGATTTTCTTGAATTCCGTCGGGAAGCCGATTATCCTAAAAGAATAGGGAAAATGGATGCAACTTCGCATCTTTCTACACGCCGGAGCAGAGGCCATGTCGCAGGTTTGTCGAGATGTCTTGTCGCGCCCCGTTCAGACGGTGCGCTGTGGATGGCGTGTCACGCCGGTCGCCTTGGCATTCCTGCTGGAGGCCCTGCTGCTCGCCAACGTCGCGCAGGCTCAGGTTGGCCTGTTTCGTGGGAGCGCGGTTGGCGGCGTCGCCATCGACGCTGAGGGCGTCTTACGGCAACCTGCGGTGGCCGATTTGCGTGCGGTGCGTGAACAAGTCCTGCAGGCCGCGCAGCCGGTCCCCGAGGGACTGTCGCGATTCAGTCCGTCGCGGAAAATATCTCTGAGACGACTCGAACAGGCTCTGGTGGTCGCTGCGAGCCAACCGGGAGAGCCTATTCCCGATGACATTCGCTACTTGGCCGGTCTGCAGCGCATTGAGGCCATCGTGGTGGATACCGATGCCCACGACATCCTTCTCGTTGGGCCAGCCGACGGTTGGACGCTCGACGAACGCAGCGTGATGGTCGGCCAACACAACGGTCTCCCCACGCTCCTGTTGGATGACCTGCTGGTCGCGTTTCGTTCCATGCGCGAGGCGGCGTCCGGCAATATCACCTGCTCGATTGATCCGACCCCGGCAGGATTGCAGGCCGTGCAGAATCTCTTGCGTCGGCAAAAAACGTTTCAACCTGCGGTGATTCGCGCGATTGAGGAAGCCATGGGGCCGCAACAGATTACCGTGCAGGGAATCCCCAGTGACTCGCATTTCGCTCGGGTAATGGTGGGGGCCGACTACCGCATGAAGCGGATTGCCATGAACTTAGAACCCGCCCCCATTGCTCAACTGCCCGGGTTCTTGGATCTCGTGGCGTCCAAACGAGGCAAGCTCAGCACCATGACGCCGCGCTGGTGGATGGCCTGCAACTACCAAACGCTGTTGCGTGACCAAGCCGGCTTGACCTGGCAACTGCAAGGTCAAGGTGTGAAGGTGATGACCGAAGCCGATGTACTGGGGAACAACGGTCAGGTACAGCATACCGGCAAGCGCGATCCATTGGCCCAACAATGGGCCGATCTGATGACACAACACTTCGAGGCCTTGGCCACCGCCGATCCCCTCTTCGGCCAAGTCCGGAATCTGATGGACCTCTGCGTGGCCACCGCTCTGATCGAAAAAGAAGGATTGCTGGAACGCGCTGCGCTGGACCTGCCGATGCTCCGTGACGCCCAGAGTTCCTTGGCGGTGGAGCAGTGGCCGGCACCAAAGACCGTAGCGACTCAAGGGAGTTTTGTCCGCCAACGTGGTACGGTCTTGATCACGGCCTCAGGGGGAGTGGACATCGATTTTGCCGCCGTGCTGCAGAAGGTTGAACAGTCTCCACAATTGGAGCAACTCGGCAAACAGAGCCGTACTGCTGCCCCGCCCTCATGGGCCTGGGACTAAGCATCGATCCAAGCAAGCGATGCGAGAATCAGCCGCATCGTCCCTGCCGTTGTAGGGACACACAATTACCAGTAGTGGACCGTTACCGGTGGTTTGGTTGGCCGGTTCGGCAAGTGGCCAGATGCCGGTTCGAGTGTGACCTTGAGTGCCCGCGTTGGACTCGTCGTTTTCTGTCCCACTGCGGGGCCCCGACGGTTCACGCTTGCGAGCGAGCGGACATCAAAAGTATTTTTGCAACTAAGGGTCCCCCATCGCGAAAGGGATGTGGTATGGTACAATCGAAACGTCAAAACTGGATAAAGGTTCAAGGTTGTTGATGCCGTTGTGCGGGTCTTGATTCACCACTTGACTCTGTGAGAACGAGCGGACAAGGGGAGCACCGCAGGGCGGAAATGTTCAGGGGGTAGTCCGCCATGCCAGACATTCTTCGAATGTCGTTGAGCCGTTGGGTAGTAGGGGCCATGCTCCTATTCAGCGTCTCTCCCGTCATGTGCACCGCAGAGATTTCATTTAATCGGGACGTTCGTCCCATTCTGTCCGAAAACTGTTATTCGTGTCACGGTCCCGATGCCGCTCAGCGCGAAGCCAATTTGCGATTGGACCAATCGCAATCGACGCAACAGATTTCATCAAACGGAACGCGTGCCGTCGTTCCCGGAGACCCAGCCGCCAGCGAATTGATCGTCCGGATTACCACCATGGATGATGACCGCCGCATGCCACCTCCGGACACGCACAAGCATCTGTCGGCTCAACAAGTCGAATTGCTGAGAGATTGGATTGCTGCCGGGGCTCCTTATGAACAGCACTGGGCCTATCTGCCGATTCAATCCCCCGAATTGCCCGCTGTGCGGCAGCATGAGTGGCCGGCCAATCCGGTTGATTACTTTACTCTCGTTCGTATGGAGCAACAGGGATTGACTCCTTCTCCCGACGCGTCGCGCAGTGCTTTGGCTCGCCGCGTTTCACTCGACCTGACCGGGCTTCCTCCCACACCGGCCGAACTCGACGATTTTATCACAAACCGTTCACCCGATGCGTATCTCCAGTTGGTTGACCAGTTGTTGGCATCGGAGCGATTCGGAGAACGTATGGCGGCAGAGTGGCTCGACGCGGCCCGTTATGCCGACACAAATGGCTATCAAGTCGATCGTGACCGAGAAATGTATGCGTGGCGTGATTGGGTGATTCGCGCCTTGAATCGCAATATGCCATTCGACCGATTTACCATCGAACAACTGGCGGGAGATCTCCTCCCGCACGCGACACCCGATCAGCGCATCGCGACAGGGTTTCACCGAAACCATATTTCAAATGAAGAGACCGGTAGCATTCCAGAAGAATTTATCGCCGAATACACGGCCGACCGTGTCGAAACAACTGCCACGATTTGGCTTGGACAGACATTCAACTGTGCCCGTTGCCACGATCACAAACACGATCCGTTTACACAACAGGACTTTTATCGGCTCAAAGCCTTCTTTCACAATATCAATGAGAAGGGAATCGGTGACTACGAAGTATCGATCCGGTTAAGTAGTCCTCCCTATCTCATGTTGCCGACGGTAGAACAGCAGGCCGATTTAGAGCGCCTGGACCTGGAACTGCGTGACGCCGAATCGCAACGGGATGAATTGCAGGTCGCCACATCGGGTGAACATCCCACGCTGACACCCCTGCAGTCGCGCATCGAGTCACTTCGTCAGCAGCGGTCGCAATTAGCCGAATCGATACCGACCACGTTGGTGATGGAGGAACTGACCAATCCTCGGCAAACGACCATCCTAATTCGAGGGGCCTACGATCGCCCCGGCGATGTCGTAGAAGCGGGCACTCCCACGATTCTCCCTGCGATGTCTTCTGCCCCCCCCCGCAATCGTTTGGGGCTCGCACAATGGCTGGTCGACGAAGAGAATCCCCTCACGGCCCGCGTCACGGTCAATCGTTATTGGCAAATGCTCTTCGGTACCGGACTCGTCAGAACTACCGAAAACTTTGGATCACAGGGGGAATCGCCTACCCATCCAGAACTCTTGGATTGGTTGGCATTCGAGTTTCGGAAATCTGGCTGGGATGTGAAGTGGCTCCTACGCACGCTGGTCCTCAGTCGTACCTACCAACAGTCGTCGCTTGCCACCGCCAGCCACTGGGAACAAGATCCCGAGAATCGGTTTTATGCACGGGGCGGGCGATTTCGACTGCCGGCGGAAGTGATTCGTGACCAAGCTCTGTTTGTTAGCGGGCAATTGGTGACGCAGTTGGGAGGCGCTTCGGTGAAGCCTTACCATCCGGCGGGACTTTACGAACAAGTTGCGTCGGGAAAGGGGACCTCCACGTATGTTCCCGATACCGGAGCCAACCTGTACCGGCGCAGTCTCTATACCTATTGGAAACGCTCGGTCCCGCATCCTGCCATGCTCGTGTTCGATGCCCCGTTCCGAGAATCGTGCGTGGTGCGTCGCGCGCGCACCAATACTCCCCTCCAAGCCCTGAATCTGCTTAACGATCCTACCTACGTCGAGGCGGCCACCTTTCTCGCGCGGCGCATGATCCGCGAAGGGGGGGGCAATCGACCGTCGCAAATCGCTTGGGGGGTGCGTGCCGTAACCGCCCGCGATCCATCCCCTGTGGAATTGAACGCACTTTGTGTGCTATTCGATCGCATGCAACATGACTTTTCTCGCGATTTGGCAGGTGCCGAGTTGCTGCTAAAATCGCATCCCGCCCCCATTTCCGGTACAATCGCACGAGTCGACTGGGCTGCGATGAGCGTCGTGGCCAGCACACTTCTCAATCTCGATGAGACGATTACGCATGAGTAATGAGGTTCGATCGTCGGAATTGGAAGCGGCATTAAATTGCCTTGCCCGACGACAGTTCGTGTTACAATCATCCGCCCTTGTGGGGAGCGCGGCATTCTCAACGTTGTGCTCTGCCAACACAATCGCGTCGCCGAGAAAGGTAGGACAACATTTCGCGCCGCGTGCCAAGCGAATCATCTATTTGACGCAAGCTGGTGCACCCTCGCAACTTGATTTATTTGATCCGAAGCCAGGATTGCAAGCACTGGCCGACACCGAGTTACCTGATTCGGTGCGAAACGGACAGCGACTTACGGGGATGACGTCGGGACAGGGGAGACTTCCAATCGCTCCTTCCCCATTTACCTTCCGACCATGCGGCAAGTCGGGTATCTGGCTGAGTGAAACACTTCCCCATCTCGGGCAAATGGTCGATAATCTTTGCGTCATTCGTTCGTTGCACACGGAAGCCATAAATCATGATCCGGCGATGACTCTGTTACAGACGGGGCATCAAATCGCCGGGCGGCCGTCGTTAGGAGCCTGGGTTGCTTATGGCTTAGGAAACGAAAACGAAAACTTGCCGACCTTCGTCGTCCTGATATCGCGTCCGGGTGGACCTACCAACGCACAGCCACTTCATGAGCGCATGTGGGGATCTGCCTTTTTGCCGGCCCGCTTTCAAGGGGTTCGCTTTTCGCCAGGTCCCGATCCCGTCCTCTACTTGTCGAATTCTGCTGGTTATACGCGCGACCGGCGCCGAACGATGCTCGATACGGTCCAACAGCTCAATCGGGAGCATTTCGCCGAGACGCACGATCCGGAAATCGTGGCCCGCATCGAGCAATATGAAATGGCATTCCGGATGCAGGCAACTGTACCCGAATTGGCCGACTTGTCGCACGAGTCGGCTCGTGTGCTCGACCGTTATGGACCAGAAGTTCATAAGCCAGGCACCTACGCGTCCAATTGCATCTTGGCACGACGACTAGCGGAACGGGGAGTGCGATTTATTCAACTTTA
>SXHS01000110.1 GCA_005773145.1 Planctomycetaceae bacterium
AAGTGACCCAATTGGTCCCGCGCGACAGCAATGAAAAGGACCCGGCCGTCGCCGGCCGTTAGCCTTACGCACGGTTCCCGATAGCAAGAGGTGGCATCGGCTGTCGGCCGGCCGGTCGATGGACGGACCTATTGGCGGAAAGGACCACAGGCTGGAAGCCTATGCCACTTGTGGCAAGATGCCTATGCCACGCTCCGTTCTACCGGCCCCCAGGTCCGTCTTGACACACGATGCTCACTCGATACCGCGATGGAATCGACGTCAAGCGATCGCAGGCGCGGTGGCGGGACTGGCCGGCTTGGCTCTGGACCACTCCCCGTGGGAGACGTGCCGGGGCTGGGCGGGCGAGTTAGTCGAGCGGCGATCGTTGCGGGTTCAGTCGATTCGCTGCACGACCCTGCAGGTACCGTTTCGCGAGATTCATCGACGGTCGATGGAGCGCGAGAATCCCGAATGGAGCTACAGTGAAATCTGTGACGTGGAGTTGGAAAACGGAGTCCACGGTTACGGTGAATCGCTGCTCTACTACACCTGGAAGGCTTCGACCGCGGAGGCCGTGCAGCGGGCGACTGGCAAGAATGCGGCATCGATCATGTGGGATGATACGAACGGCGCCGGTCTCCAGATGGCGCTCTTCGACGCGGTTGCCCGTTCGCTGGACCTCCCCATTCACTCGCTACTAGGCCAGCAGGTCCATGATACGACACCACTGTCTTGGTGGAGCATTGACATGCCGCCAGAGGACCTGGCGGTCGAATGCCAATTCGCCCTCCAATCCCCTTTTATGAGCCAGGCGCCATGACGCAATTGTTGCCGGATGATGGGTCCGGCCGATGGCGCGATCTATATGCCAAGGCGAAATCGGAGCCGTTCTTCGAATAGCTGCGATTTGCCACCTAACCCCAGCACGGGGACTAGCCGCTGAATGGCTGAAATTCGACGGGGAGTCGCGACGAAAACGCCAACGGCCGATTGCTTGTTGGGTGCGTGAACGCTAACGACAGCGCATGAAGGGCCAGGCGCTTGTGTGGCCAGGCGTGGGCTGGGCCCGTACTGTAACGGGGATCTCCCAGAATGGGATGGCCCGCTTCTGCAAAGTGAACCCGAATCTGATGCCGGCGGCCGGTCTCCAAGCGGACCTCAACGACTGATGTGTCACCCACCGTGCGTCTCACTTGATAGTGTGTGATGGCCAACTCCCCCACATCGGTGTCCGTGGTGGAGAACCTTCGTAGCGTCTTGCGTTCGGTCGTCAAGTGCGACTGAAAGGTTCCCTGGGAATCGGCCAGCGTACCCGCAACAATCGCCACATACTGTCGCTGTGGCCTGCGATCGGCGAATTGATTTCGCAATGCCTGCGCAATTTCGAGTCGTTTGCCGAAGACCAACAACCCCGATACTCCCCGGTCCAGGCGATGCACACAGTAGGCATGCTCATGGTCGGCGTTGGCTTTGAGCCATCGTTCGACGAGTGCGATCAGCGTGTGGCTTTCTTTGTGAGGTGTGGGGACTGTTAACAGAGCGGCCGGTTTGTTCACGACGATGATGTCGGCATCGTGATAGACGACTTCCAGCGGTACACGCGCCGGCCCAGCACGGCGTGATGTGGGCGACCGTGGCGCCTCGACACGGATATCCAAACGATCTCCCACCTGCAACACCAGATCCGCGCGGCGCGTGACCTTGCCATTCACAAAGACTCCCCCCGACTGAATCAAACGGGTCGCCGAGGCGCGACCGGTTCGCAAGAGTTGTTGCGTTAGATGGACCAGCCTTCGCGCCGGGAGCGGTATTTGCTCGTGTACCGTAAGTGATCGTTCCATCATGCCGTGGACTCTTCAATTCGCCTGGCGATCCACGCTCTGCGACTCAGCGTCTCTGCGTGCCTCATCATGACATCAAGGATCTGCAGGCTCGGCCAAAACATCGTGGAAGACACAGCGGGGGACGCCGATGTCCACGACTTGCAGCTGACCAACATAAGGCTCGGCAGCCGCGACGAGTAGGCCGGGTTTCAGGGCGGCCAGGGTGCAGGTGTGATCCGCGCGAATCGCAACTCCTGGCACTTCGCCGGTATCCGCATCCAGTCCACTGGGCAGATCCACGGCCAGTCGTTTGGCGGGAGATTGATTGAGCCGGCGGATCAGCTGGTCCAACGGTGGGCGAGGGGCGCCTACGGCGCCGGTGCCCAGCAGGGCGTCGACGATCCAATCGGCGTCGGCCAAGATCGCTTCCAGCGTTCGCGGGGAAAGATCTCGCGCAAGTGGCTGCGGGATGTGCCCGGTAAGGCACAAGAGATGGTAGTTGCCGGCGGCATCCGGTGGCAACTTGTCGATGGGACCGGCGAGCACGGTACGAACTTGGTAGCCGCGGAGTTCCAAGTGTCGGGCGATGACAAAGCCGTCGCCCGCATTATTGCCGCTGCCGCAGCAGATCACGACCGGACCATGGACACCGATCCGACACAGGGCGTCCGTTACGGCTCGGCCAGCGTTCTCCATGAGCACGATGCCTGCCATGCCGTAGTTCTCGACCGCGCAGGCATCCAAGCGGCGCACCTGCGCCCGGCTCATCATCACCGGCCATTGGTCGTGTGGCATCAAAGTGATTTTCCTAAGCGGCCGTGATCGTTAATGGCGACGTGCCCATCTCAGAAACAATATGCCCACGAGTAAGTAGACCGTATTGCCAAGCCAGACCGCGTAGGGGGGGAGTGCGCCGCATTTGGCGCGATCGACCCCGTAGGCCAACAGCGGATAGTACGTCCCCAGGATCGGTCCAAAGCAAGAGAAAAAAGTTGTGAAGAGATTAGCGTTGCGCATCCGCATGGCAACCGGTGCGCCCACAAGCGTGAAACAGAGACAGCTAAAGCCATTAGCCCAGCGTCGCCAGGGCTCGGATCGCAGGCGTTCCAATCGCGTATGGGATTGATCCTCGCGCAGACGCAGCAATTCCCACTCGGGCGACGTCAGTTCCTGTAGGTTGCCGCTCAACATGAGATACGCGGCCCGCGTCGCCATCTCTTGCTGCAGGCGATCCAATTGGTGTCGTTGAGCGCTTGTTTCGCCCGACATGTCGCGCAAGGATAGATTCGAGGGGCTGGATGAGTTGGCCGCTTGCACACTGTCAGCCAAGGGAATTTCATGGACGAACGTATCTGGGAAAGCAAAGACCCCCTTCTCGCCGACCTCCACGAGCCCGTCCGTCAAGACGATGCTCAGCGACTGTTGCTCTTCGTTGCGTCGCATCTCGGCGATCCGGGCCGTGACGATCGTTTCCGGACTGCCATCGGTCGTGTGCAGCACCAACGTGGGGCGCAGGAGTTGTTTCCCCTCAACGCCGGCTACGCTGAGCGAAAAATTTGCGGTCGAAAAGGGTTGTCCCGTCTTCAATAACCCATAGGCAATCTGCTCAATGGATTCCTGCACCACTCGTTCGAGCCCCGGTCGGCCCCAAGAGACGGCGAGATCATTGACGAAGACGGCAAACAGGCTCGCGGCGAATCCCAGAACCCACGATGGCTGCAGAATTGAAATCGGTGAAATCCCCATCGACTTCAACGCGACAATTTCATTGTCTGCCGACATGCGACCGAACACGGCACATACGGCCAATAGGATCGAGGCGGGAATCGACACCCGCATCGCGACCGGCAACGTATAGGGGATGAGGCGGAAAGTCGGGCCAAACCCGAGCCCCTGGCGACGCGCTTCTTGGACACCCACCACGACCACCATGAAGAGGGTAATCGCCGCCAAGGTCATAAAAAACACCTTTAGCAGCTCAAAGATCACATAGCGGGTGATGGCTCGCGGCAACATCCTGGTTTCGTCCTCTGGGCGTCCCGCGCGGCGCTAAAGTCTGCGGCGACAAAAGGCTAGGCTTGTGCCAGGCCAGTCTGGAGATAGGGGGACAAAAACATGGGGGCCAAGCACCAGACTGTACCCGGATCGACGCGTCTGACCAATGCCACTCTCTGCCGGATACGACCGCGACCGGGGGCTCGTGTTGCTGTTATAGATCGAACACAGAATCGCCCACGCCAGGGGAGATTTTAGGACGCAGTTGGGATGCCAGCTGACGTGCGGTCTCGGCCAGAGGCTGCATGTGCGCACTCTCTGGAGCTGAGGTTGCGAGGGTGGGTGCGGCCGATGCGCCGCTATTCGCGCCACGAGTTTGCAACTCGGCCAATTCCGCTGCTAGCTGGCCGATGGTCCGTGGCGATGCGGCCAGATCCAAGCGGCTATGGGGGCCACGTCCGAGACGACGGCCGCTGGCGAGCTCGACACGGCTGCGGCCACGCTTGCCATACCGCTGGATGAGAATCACGAGGATCGAGACCGCGGCCAATACGAGAGTTACGACGGCGGAAATCCAATGCTGTGTGGCCAACATGCCCAGGGTGGCCAAGGAGGCGACTCCCGCAGTGACCCAGGCGGTCGGGTGGACGGCAGGGGGCCGATCGAGTTCGCCGCCAACGCTTAGCGGACTTGCCGCCGCCGATCGTGGCAACGTCTTTGTGCTAACGATGCGGGCGATCGACACGGTCACGTTGTCCGGCCCCCCCCTGAGATTGGCAAGGTCCACCAAGAACTGCGCGGCCGCATCGGGGGGAAGGTGGGCCATGGCCGCTCCAATTTCCTCGTCCGCTACCGGCCCCGTTAGACCATCGCTGGCCAGCAAAAAGGTGTCCCCCGGTTCCAAGGGAAACGGACCCTCTAAATCGACTTGCACTTGTGGATGCGGGCCCAGTGATCTTGTGATCACGTTGCGAGGAATCGCTGGCTTACCGTCAGCGTTTAGGGGCAGTTCACCGGCGGCACGCATTTCCCAAACCAAACTATGATCGAAAGTCAGCTGATGCAAGCGGCCGCCGCGCAGGAGATACACACGACTATCACCGACATGTGCCACCAACGCCCCTTGTGGAAGGAGTAACAGAGCGCTGCACGTGGTCCCCATGCGATGAAACTCGGCATTGGCCTCGCCGCGTTGATGAATGGTGGTGTTCGCTCCCACAAACGCTTTATGGATCGCCTCGGGAGGAGAAAGCTGCGAGTACTTCTGATACAAATGAGAAACGTGATCGACGGCCATCTTGCTGGCCAGCTCCCCGGCGGCATGGGCTCCCATGCCGTCGGCGACGATAAACAGATGGCCTCGTTGCAACCAGTGTTCCTCGTCACCGGCCAAGACCTCCGTGTGGGAATCCTGGTTGTTGGCACGACGCATGCCCACATGGCTGATGGCCGCACAGTGCAGGCTTTGCTGCCAGTTGCATGATGGCTGAGGCATAAAGTGACTTCAGGGTCCAGTGGCATGCGGCGGCGGTCGAAATTCACGCGTCCGCCGCACGCCAGGGGCGCGCCGGCCGGAACCCGCCATTCTACTCAGCCCAGCCATTCATTCCCAGGGGCATGGGGCCACCGGCCCAAGTCGGGCTAGAGCCAAAGAACGCGGCTGACTATACTTCCCCCCCCCGATTGCCCGGGGACCGTGTACTGGGTGCAATCCATGAGATGCTCGATGCGAATGTCGCTTCGTCACACGACGATGCTGCTACTGGCCATCTCCCTTATTGCCAGCGGCTGCGTACGGCGGCGCATGACCGTGCGCAGCAATCCGCCGGGTGCGCAGGTCTTCGTGGACGATCAAGAGATCGGACGGACTCCTGTCTCCACGCCCTTTGTCTATTATGGTACTCGAAGGGTCCGGCTGGTCCGCGACGGACATGAAACCTTGACCACGCTGGAAACGATCTCGCCCCCCTGGTGGGAGTGGCCGCCATTGGACTACATCAGCGAAAATCTGTGGCCCTGGGAGCTACGGGATGAGCGAGTCCTCGACTACAACCTTGAACCGCAACGCGTGGTTCCCACGCAAGAACTGCTCTCTCGCGCCAATGATCTGCGCATGAATGCCATTCAAGGTACCGTCGCACCACTTCCGGTCTCGACCCAACAGGGGAGTATCCCGGCCAATCCGCAGCCTTCGGCTCGATGGTAGACTCGCCCGTTGTCATGGGTGCGCGAGCAACGCTAGAATTAAACCCAACAACGCTCGATCACCCTCCATCACCCTCAATAACCTGATCTGGCTCCCCCCCACCTTGAACCAGATGCTCCGTATGATTGCCCCCCGCCGATAACTCTCTCCTGGGCTGGCTGTGGGAGGCAACCGAGAGGACGCAGATGACCCCCTCCAGCCAACGGAGGCTTTGTTGTTTCGAGTCCCGAGGGGCCGCTCTCGAACGACTGTCCACCCGTCTCCAACCGCAGATTTCTCGCACGTGCCAATTTTTTTGGG
>SXHS01000111.1 GCA_005773145.1 Planctomycetaceae bacterium
GATCACGAATCGGGAAGATTTGGGGAGATAGGCAACTCAGGGCAATTGTGCGATCTAGGGCGCCAATAGGGTTAACCGAGTGAGCCAAGCAACGAGATGAAACCAGGGACAAAAGCGCGGCTAACCGCAGAAAAGGCGTGACTGCACTTGACAACAGGCACCGGACAGGACTACCAAAAGCCTTGAGAGTTCGCCGCAGCGCGGAAGCGTCGCCTTCCGGTCGCGCCGATTCTTTCTAGTCTGGCCTGATTTACTATTGACACAAACGCAAGGGCTGCTCCTATGAGTCAGACGGATGCGATCGTTCCCCCCGCCTCAAAGGGGTCACTGGCCGAGGAGAACGCCGCTCAGACGCTGTACGACAAGTGTATGGCGGTGGCCACGAATCTGTGGTGGACCTGGCAACCGGAGGTGGTGACCCTGTTTCGGGACTTGGATCCGATTCGCTGGCGCCAATTGGACCACAATCCGATCGCCCTCTTGAAAGAGTTCACCCCCAAGCGGTTGGAGATGCGTGCCAGCGAGATGGTGCTATACAGCCGCATCAATTACGCCTTCCGTCAATTGAAGGAGTATCTGGCGGACAAGCAGGTATGGGCCGCAACGCATGCCGGCGTGTTGGGCGGGAAGCCCGTGGCCTATTTTTCGGCCGAGTTCGGCATTCATGAGTCCTTGCCGATTTACTCGGGCGGTTTGGGCGTCTTGTCCGGCGATCATATCAAGAGCGTCAGCGGGCTGGGCGTACCGTTGGTGGCCGTGGGATTGTTTTACGATCAAGGATATTTCAAGCAGCAGCTCGATGAGAACGGCTATCAAGTCGAGGCGTACATCGACACGCAGGTGGCCAATCTGCCCCTGCTGCAACCCACGACGCGTCCGGATGGATCACCGCTGACCGTGACCATCGAGACGCGCGAGGGTCCCCTGCATGCGCGGGTCTGGTTGATGTTGGTGGGTCGCGTCAAGTTGTACCTCTTGGATTGCGATGTGGACGGCAATTGTCCCGAGGACCGCTCATTGACCAGTCGATTGTATGGTGGTGACGAGCGAACCCGCATTCGGCAGGAGTTGGTCTTAGGCGTTGGTGGTCTGCGGGCGCTCAACGCATTGGGCATCACGCCGGGAGTCGTTCATTTGAATGAGGGGCATAGCGCCTTTTCCGCGTTGGAAGCCATCCGCATGCGGATGGAGGAAGACGGCTTAGGTTTTGATGATGCCCTACGGGAAGTCCGTCAGCGAACGGTTTTTACGACACACACACCCGTCCCGGCCGGTCACGATCGTTTCGACGGCAACATGATCGAGGAGCACTTGGGTCCGCTCCGCGATGCGTTGGGCATTTCGCACGATCAATTGATGGGGTTAGGACGCGTGGCTCCGCAGAATCACGGCGAATCGTTCTGCATGACCGTGTTGGGCCTGAAGCTGTCGCGACGGGCCAACGCGGTCAGTTCACTCCACGGCCACATCAGTCGTCGCATGTGGGCCCATCTGTGGCCTTGGCGTGCGGAAGAAGAGATCCCCATTGGCCACATCACCAACGGCGTGCATCTTCCCAGTTGGATGGCGGGGCAGATGCAGCAACTCTACGATCGGCATTTTCCAGCCGGCTGGGAACGGCGAATGGGTGAACCCGAGGTCTGGCAGTACATCCGCCAAGTCGATCCGGGAGAACTCTGGGAAACGCACACGGCGCTCAAGAACCTGTTGGTGGCCTTTGTGCGACGGCGGCTCAGTCGCCAAAGCCGGCGTCGCGGTGAGCATGAGGAGATGGTGGAGAAGGCCCGCAATCTGCTCGATCCCAACATTTTAACCATTGGATTCGCGCGACGGTTCGCCACCTACAAGCGGGCCGATCTGATCCTGTCCGACTTCGACCGTCTGCAGGCAATGGTCAACCATGTGGATCGCCCGGTGCAGTTTATCTTTGCTGGCAAGGCGCATCCCAAGGACGAACCCGGCAAGCAATTGATCCAGCGGATTGCCAATCTGCGGCATGATCCGCGCGTAGGAGATCGTATGGTCTTCATCGAGGATTATGACATCAACGTTTGCCGCCACCTGATCCAGGGGGTGGACGTGTGGCTCAACAATCCCCGCCGTCCCTTGGAGGCCTCGGGGACCAGTGGCCAGAAGGTTGTGCTCAACGGCGGGCTCAATTTGTCCGTCTTGGACGGCTGGTGGGCCGAGGCCTACGACGGCACCAATGGCTTTGCCATTGGGAAGGGGACCAGCCATAGCTCGACGGAGGTCAACGACCAGCGGGATGCCTTGGACCTGTTCCGCGTCCTGGAGCAGGAAGTTATTCCGATGTTCTATGAGCGCGATATCGACGGCCTGCCGCGTCAATGGATCAAGCGGATGATGAATTCGATCGCGACCCTGACGTGGCGATTCAGTGCCGACCGGATGGTCATGGACTATACCCGCTCCGCCTATGTGCCAGCCGCCGGCGGCTTGAGTTGCGAAATGGACTTCATTTAGGCAGGCGCCCGCGGAACATTCACCAGGGCACCAGGGCGTGGCGGGGCGTCAGGGGTTGACTGGCCGATCGACGCGGTGGAAACTGGTCATCAGCGTACGACGAGCGGACTGATGGCCCGTCCCCGGCCAGGAGCACCGAGACCTTGGCAACGGTACCAGCACAACCCGGCCCAGTGCCCACGCGTGGCCTGGGCTGCCCACCTCAAGTCCGCCAACACGGTCCCACCCCGCTGCATCTGAAGCGAGTGCCGGAGACTCGCGAGCTGAGATTGCGAATTCGCGGTTGGTGTGCCGAGGCGGCGTCCCTGTTCGACCGTGCGCTCCCTCCGTCCAAGGACTTTTTGGCCGGCCAGGCCCGCCAGTTACTGGAGCGAGAACAACTCGCCGTCGGCTACCTCGGCTGGACCATGGTGGGACTAGCCTCAGCATTCTGGGAACGCCACGTGGCGGCGGTCCCCGTAAGCCGACGGTTGTTCTTGGTCCCTCCGCTCGACGCGGGGGACGCCTCGCGACCCTGGGCCCAACTGCGATCCCGTGCCGAATCGCTCGGCTATCAGGTGATGACGACCGATGATGCAGCGCGCATTCTCCAGAAGCTGTTGCAAGGTTCGGTCGATGCCGTGGTCGGAGTTGCCAGCCTAGATGTCCTGGAAAAGGCGCTCGATCGCTTTCTTTCCCCAGGGATTCCCTGCGTAGCCGTTCCATTGATGTCTACGGATGGAGGCGCAACCGGCGTCGACGACGCATGGGTGCAGGAGATGCTTGAGTTACGGGGCAGTGATACGCCCCCACTCCCCCCCAGTTACGTGCATCTCATGCGTGGAGCAGCCCAGCTCCTATCTGCCGCTGAGTTAAGCCGGCTCTGTTCGCTGGATCACAGTGAGCGGGACGGCCAGACATCGCCGGCGGTTGAAGTCCGATCTGAAACCGACCCTTATCCGTTAACGGCGACGGAAACGATTGCCCACGACTTTCTCCGGAAGGGGGGGAAGCACTCGCGGCCCTTCATCACCCTCGCCACCTACGATGCGTTGACGGGTGCGCAGGCCACACAGGCGAACGGCGCCGCGATCATGGCCGGCTGGCCGGACGGTGTCCGCCGCACGGCCTTGTCCATCGAAACCTTTCACAAAGCCTCGTTAGTCCACGACGATATCGAGGACGACGACGACTTTCGCTATGGAGACCCAACCCTCCATCGGCGCTATGGCGCGGCAACTGCAATCAACGTGGGGGATTACCTAATCGGGCTCGGCTATCGACTCGTTAGCTGCGAACGCACCCGGCTAGGCGCGGACGTGGTGGCCGAGGTCTTGGATTGTCTGGCACGGGCTCACATGCGATTGGCTGAAGGCCAAGGTGCTGAATTGATGTGGCGGGACGGGGGCAACAAACGATTGACAGCACAAGATGCCCTCCACATCTACGCGCTCAAGACCTCGCCGGCCTTTGAAGCGGCCATGGCGGCGGGGGCCCGCCTGGCGGGGCGCGGCGCTGAGTACGATGCGGCCATTCATCAATTCGCGCACGACCTGGGCATCGCCTTTCAAATCCTCAATGACCTGAAGGATTGGACAAACGACCCCGACAATAAGCTCGCGGCCGGCGCGGACATTCTCGGCGGCCGACCGACGTTGTTGTGGGCGCTGGCCTTGGAAACTCTTAGCCCCGCGCAGGCCGACGAGCTGCATGAATTGCTGGCCGCCGACACGCCACAGAACCAGGATCGACGATTGGCCCGGGCCCGCGAGTTGTACCAGGTGGCCAATGTGTTTCATCAGGCCGATCAACTGGTTGAGAAGCACCGGCTACGGGCCGAGCAATTGGCACGGCAAATCGAGCCCGATCCGCTTCGCCGCTTGTTGTTGTTCCTGATCGATCGCGTGTTGGAGAGGCCCCACGAACCGGCGACCGACGCGTCGGACGAAAACGGGATGGGGCACCATGTCCGACACGAATCCTAGGGCATTCCTCGACGGATTGATCGGCCTGTTCTATCCCGATGCCCATCGGCTCGGGGAATTTCAGCATGTCCCAGCCAACGGCCTCCCAGCGCCCTATGACACCCTCTTGTCGCACCACCACCACATGACCGTAACGGTGGAGGCACATCATGGTGTGCCGGTGGACTTGGTCGTATTGGAGGAGTTCATCGACCGCTCCACCTACGCCCGCAAGATCCTCTTGGTTCGCCGTAGCGACCAGGTCGTGGTGCAGTACGGCATCGTGCGCATCAATATCGATTTCTTGGATCTGGCCGTCTGCCAAGAGATCCACCGCCGAGAAGCGCCCCTCGGCCGGATTCTCATCGAGCACAACGTATTGCGCGACGTCGAGTGCCTGGCCCTTTGGCAAGTGAAAGTGGGAGACGACCTGGCATCCCATTTCTGCCTGCCGGTGGGTGCCAGGACCTATGGTCGCACGGCCCTGATCCATTGCAATCAGGAGCCAGCCATCGAGCTACTGGAAATCGTGGCGCCGTCGACGCCAACACCGTAGCCTGGGCCGCCCCAGGACGCTGGCACCGGTTTGTGTGGGCTTGGCGAGCGGTGGGCGTCAGCCCACTGTTTCGCCACTTCAGCCGACTGTCTCATTCCCAAAACCACTTCGCGGATTCGGCCTGAAACCGGCGAAAAACCGGCGAAAAACCGGCGAAAAACCAGGGGGAACCAGGGGGAACCAGGGGGAACCAGGCGCCAAGAAATCTTAGAATTTATTTAACTTAATCATATTACCGACTTGACAATTCGGTCAGAATAATTAGCATAACCGTTAGCACTGTGGTGGCATTCTCGGTCGGCGATCGTCGGCCGGCTACCTTAAAGACTTTTTGACGTGGAGTACGACTAATGAAACGATTGGGATTTTTGGCTTCTTTGGCGATGCTCTGCGCATCGTCGACCGCGTTCGCGGTGCCCGCAAACTGGGCTTTTGAAATGAGCGTTGCTCCATCTCTTGAGGGAGCTGGCGTGTGGACCGGTCGATCCGACGGCAGCATGGCGACGGGCGGTGTTCAAAATGTTGGCACCCGTACCTATGCTAAGGGCGGTACTTTTAGCATGTCGTCCGTAGCCAATGTGGTTGGCGATGCGGCTGCTGCGGGAACGGCGAACCCACAGGTTGGGAACCCGTTCGCGCTAACGGGCCATAGCGGTAACAACACAATCGAAGCACGGTTTCTGGTATCGAGCGATTACAATGCGCCGGGCGTTATCAGTGGTTTATTTGCCATTGAAAACCAAGCACTGGGTACCCTTCACAACAACCCATTCTACGGTTTTCGTAGCGCCGCCGCGATCACTTCCCCGGCCACGGACAATCCGAATGGCCAATCGGCTTTCACCTTTTTCGAAAGCAGCAGCCCTGGTCCGAATAACGAGTTTCATCATGCCCGTATTCCAGGTCAGGGCTCGCTTGGCGGGTTCGATGAAATTCCGCTGGTTTTCGATCAGATGATCAAGTTGCGCATTGTGATGAACGATAGTGGCGTAACCCAATTGGGTACCATCGACTATTACTTCGACATGGAAGATGGCAACGGC
>SXHS01000112.1 GCA_005773145.1 Planctomycetaceae bacterium
CGCCATCGGGGATCGTCCTTCCTGAGTTTCACGGGGTTGTCGGGTCTCGTCGCTGCCCCTGGAGTCGTGCTGCGTCCTCGCCGTGAACCAATCTGCAGCTATCCTTCCATTGCAACACACGCCGACAGGCACGTCAAGAGTTCTCGACTGGGAAATGGCAGTTATCTTGAACGTATTGATCTTCGACCTGGCCCTGAAAACAACCCTCGCACCGATCATCGTGCTGGCCGGTCCCCGGGAGCCCACCTCACATGCCGGATCTGCCCGACATGGGGATCCGTTCTCTACCAAAAGGTGATTCTAAGGAGCTGGGTTGGCAAGTCAACATGTTGCCGCGAAGATTTGCTGAAATTCCTGCTGAAATTGGTGCCAATGGCCCGAGTTTCACCGGCTCTTGCCGCGGGAATACTCGGCTTCATTCTAGTGCTGGGACCGGCGGGAACTCCGCCGATAGTTGCGGATGTGGTCGGGGTCGTCGAGGCGCCGGTGGGCGAATTGACCGCGTCGAGTCGCCAGGCGTTGGCACGGGGGCTTAGTTGGTTGGATCGGCACCAGGGATCTGATGGGAACTGGGAATCGCAGGAGCTGGGACTCATCAGCATGGGCATCCTCGCCTTCCTGGCGGATGGCCACGCCCCGGGCCGTGGTCCGTACGGCCCGACTGTGGAGCGTGCTCTGGACCATGTGCTCACGCAGGCCAACACTTCCGGACTTTTGAATGTCGCCACCCCTCAGCATGACATGTACAACCATGGGCTCGCCACATTTGTATTGGGCCAGGTCTACGGCCAATCGGATGATCCGCGGGTGCGGGATACATTTTCGCGGGCGCTGCAATTGATCATCGATACTCAATGCGATGATGGCGGATGGGACTATACGGCCAAGCACTCACCGCAGGGGCATGACTTGAGCCTCGCGGTGATGCAAGCCAAGGCACTGCGAAGTGCGGTGGATAGTGGCTTTGACGTGCCGCAGTCCACAATCGAGCTCGCGATACAAAGCGTACGCCGGCACTACACGCCGGCCGGACAAGGGCGGCGCGCCGGAGTCGAGGACGGTCCACAGCCGAGCGGCCAGTTCACATACACGCCTGGGGGACGCCCAACCCTGGCGATGGCTGCCGCGGGCGTCGTCTGCTTGCAGGAGTTTGGGCAATACGACGATTGGCGAATCGCCAAGAACATGCAGGTGATCGTGGCTGCGATCGATGAGTTGGGCGGTCCACGTGCTGGATCGGGGGAAATGCCCTTTGAGGCCTACACCCTGTATTATTTGGGACAGGCGCTGTATCAGGTGGGGGGCGAGGACTGGCGGACTCGCTATCCCAAACTGCGCGAGTATCTCGTACAAAGTCAGATCGTCGATGCAAGCAATCCTGACGTGGACGGAATGTGGCGCGGGAGTGGTTATGTCAGTGGCAGCGCCGGTGACTTATACGCGACTGCGGTTGCCAGTTTCGTTTTAGCCATACCCAACCGATACTTGCCCATCCTGCAGGAGGGCAAGATTGAGGGACTGCGGGCACGCTTCGGCGCCGCAGCCCCTTAGCTCCAACCCCTAGTCCGGACATGGCCGCCATCGGGCAGTCGGTCCCATTGAGTTTGCCCTGCCCCATGAGCCTTCTCCCCAACTGGACGACCTGGCAGTTCGCGGCGACTGGTCTCGCATGCGCCGCGGGTCCGATCCTGATTCATCTGCTCAATCGTCGTCGGTATCGCGTTGTCTCGTGGGGGGCGATGCATTTGCTACGCCAAGCCCTGGAGCACCAACGACGGCTCTTGCGACTGAGGGACCTTTGGTTGTTGCTGGTGCGTACCGGCTGTGTGTTGATTTTTGGCGCGGCCTTGGCACGCCCCTATTGGTCCGCCCATGTACAAGGGCAGAACGCAACTCAGCCCGTTCATGCCGTTGTGGTGATCGACAACAGCATGAGCATGGCCTACCAAGCCGATGGCCAAACCTCCTTAGCCCGCGCTGTAACACGCGCGAAAGAATGGCTGGCAACGTTGCCGCTGGGGAGCCGATTCTCGGTCATTCCACTCTGTGGTCAGACGGCTGGGAGCGGACAGCATCCTGTCGACAGTGTGCGTCTGGCCGGTGAAGAACTAGAGCGCATCGTGGTTGCCGACGCATCCGGAGGGCTCGCGTCGGCAGCGCAGCTTGCCAAGGTCGCTGCCCAGCGGATCCCCGATATGACGCCGCAAGTCATGTGCTTAACGGATTTACAGCAGTCTGTCTGGCCGGGGATGGAGGAGCAGTCGGCAAAGGTTGCCGGCCCCGACGCTGGCGGGGACCCTGTTACCGGCACACCCGCCGACGACCAGGGCCCAATCATCCCAACTCTACACGTGGTCGATGTGGGGGCCGATGCGGCTGACCAAGAAAACTCATGGGTCGCTGAATTCTCCCTGGCCGACGAGTTGGCCGACACCGGTGTGCCCACGTCGTTCTTTGTGCGACTGCGTCATCAGGGCGTCGCCATGCGTCGCAACGTACAAGTGAAACTCACCGTGGATGGTGTCGACGCGGCGACATTGGTGGTGGACATACCCACCGGCCCCACGGGGACCGTGCTGCAGTTTCCCTTTGAATTTGATAACGTTGCCGCCACTCCTCACGGTCCGGCCTTTAGCGAGGCCAGTGTCTCGATCACGCCGGACCGTCTGCCGCTCGACGATGCGCAGCACTTGGTGATTCCCGTGGTGGCGCACCATCCCATTCTGTTTGTCGACCAGCTTGGTGCGGACGACGAGGACCTCGCGCGGGGCCGGATGGGCGAAACGTTTACCTTGCGCCGGCTTCTCAATAGCACCGCGCCGACGGGGGCCCCCGACGCTTCCGACGTGCCGCAACATGTACGCATCGATCAATTGGGCCAAGCGCATCTCGAAAATGTGCGAGTGGCAGTTGTCGCCGGCGTCGCGGACCCTGCGGAACAGGTCGATCTCTTGCGTGAGTTCCTCTGGCAGGGCGGCGCGTTATTGGTGGCGGCGGGGGGGGCGTTTGATCCGATGGCTTGGAATGAGTCGGCCTGGCGTGAAGGTCGCGGGATTTTGCCACTCCCCTTGCTCCCAGACCCGATCGGCTCATTGCCCCAATCGATCATGACAGCGGCTGACAACACAACCATCGACGTTAGCGAGCCTGATGGCCAACGCCGAAATCCGCCGGCGCTGCAACCGTTCTTTCTCTCGTTCGAGAGTCTGCAGAATCAGCCACTCTTCCACCTGCCCGACGTGTCCGCAGA
>SXHS01000113.1 GCA_005773145.1 Planctomycetaceae bacterium
CTGGAAAGCTACGAATTCCAGTTGCAGTTGGTCAACGCACGGGAGCTGAAGCAGGTACCTGGGCGGAAGAGCGACGTGCGGAATTGCCAGTGGATTGCGCACTTGCTGGCCTGCGGGCTGCTCAGGAGCAGCTTCGTGCCGGAACGTGGGCAGCGGCAACTGCGTGATTTGACGCGCCACCGTGCGCAGTTGCACGCGGAGCACACGCGCTGCGCCAACCGCATCCACAAGGTGTTGCAGGACGCCAACATTAAGTTGTCGAGCGTGGCGACGGACATCCTCGGCAAGAGTGGACGGGACATGCTGGCGGCGCTGCCACAAGGCCCGGTCGGCCCACCTCACCAGGAATTTCGACTCGGACGCCAGAAAAACCCGGCCCAGATGTTTGACGCTCGACGCAATTCCATCCATACTAACGCTCGCGCGGGCCAATTCAGGCCGTCGCGTCGTATTGGAATTCCTAGCAGCTTAAAACTACTACGTTGAGTTCCAGGCATGATCCAACCAGATTCGTGTAACTCACAGAAAATTCAGACCTTATCGATGCTATCACGGCCCAAAGTGGCGCTGTCCAAATAGGGTACAGAACTATACGACAGTGACGGCGTGTAACGCGTTGATGCAGCCCTTGAGCACTATGCAGGACTAGTGCGCCTCGTGGCCTGGGATCTTAATTCTGAGCAGCATTTGATTTCGAAATCCAAAGGAGCGGTTTCCTTGTTGTCCAGTATCGCCGCCAGTTATTCATTCAACAGCGCTTGGCGCACGCTCAAGACCCGGCTGAACGGTGCGCGTTGTTGCCGCGGTCATGTGATGGCCGCATCGTGGTTACTGATCGTATGCCCCGACATCAGCATGGCAGGGCAATTTGCGAATGTGACAGCCATTGGTGTCCCCGGAAGAGTGTTGCAGAACGGCGTTGCCGCTTGGGCCGACTACAACAACGACGGCTGGGTGGATCTCAATGTCCACGGCGACATGCTGCGCAACAATAAGAACGGCACATTTTCGTACGCTGGTAGTACCGGCAGCGCCACGATTTTGGGCGACTACAACAACGACGGCTTCGTGGACATGTTTCAATATGCGCAGGGCGTCCTATGGCGCAATGTCAACGGAAACAGCTTCGCGCAGGTTGGCACGCTGCCCCGGCATGCCGACAGTGGTGACCGCAGCAAGCTGGGGTGATTTTAATGGCGACAACTATTTGGATCTCTATGTGGGCGGATACGAAGCAGGTGATTCGAGCAGCTATTACCCGGACGTGATTTACACCAACAATCGCAACGGCACGTTCACCCAGACCTGGACGCAGGGCCTCGACGCAGTGACGACGCCGGGCCAGCCGCGCCCGGCTCATGGTGTGACCACCGCCGATTGGGATCAGGACCACGACCTGGATGTTTACGTATCGTACTACCGACTAGAACCCAATGCCCTGTGGCGCAACAATGGCAGCGGGACGTTCACCGATGTTGCCGGCTCGCACAATGCCCTGGCTGCGTCGCCCGGCTACTATGGCGGACACTCGATCGGCGCCGCCTGGGGCGACTTCAATAACGATGGGCTGATCGATCTGTTCGCCGGAAATTTTGCCCACGCTGGCCAACCCGAATCGCGATTTCTTAAGAACCGCGGGCCTACCGCTGATTATGCGTTCCAGGATATGGGCACCAGAGGAGTTTTTTACCAAGAATCGTACGCCTCTCCCACGACCGGTGACATCGATAACGACGGCGATCTCGATCTGTACTTCACCACGGTGTATCCTATTGCCAGTTTCGGCGTGCCCAACTACCCAATCCTGTTTCGCAATGACGGGAACTTCAACTTTGTCGATGTGACCACCGATTGGGGATTGCCCAAGTCCGGCACGGTCGCAACGGCTCAAGCAGCATTTGCCGACTACGACAACGATGGTTATCTCGATTTGATGACTGACGGAAAACTGTATCGCAACAGCGGCGGCACGAATCACTATCTCAAGGTGCGCCTGGACGGCGAGTTATTTCGCGACGCCACCGCCATCGGCACGCAGGTCCGCATCAACCTCAACGGCCAAACGCTTACTCGCCAAGTCGAAGGGGCGGTCGGCCATGGCAATCAAAACGACCACACGCTGCACTTCGGCCTGGGCAGCTATACGGGACCACTCGCGCTACAAGTTCTTTGGCCCGATGGCCACGCGCAAACGGTGAACGTGGCGGGCGTCGATCAGATAATTACCGTTCAGGATAGACCCGACGTGCCCAACTTACTGATGAACTTTGATTCCAGCAGCGGCGTTGGTAGTGTTGCACAGGGATTGGTGAATTCGTGGACGGCGTCCACAGGCCAGGTGGCAACGCCGTGGGCTGGTTCCGCCTCGGCCCGGCCGACGGTGGTGCCCGACGTGTTTGCCGGGGGGCAGGCCGGCATCAAGTTCGATGGTCTCAACGATCTGCTGGTGTTTTCCGACGCGGCGTTGCCCGCCGGGCCGAGTTCCGAATTCACGATGGCCGTGGTGTTCAACATCCCGGCCTATACGGCCAGCGAACCTCCCTACCGTCCCACGTGGGTTTCGTGGGGCGACGACGGCAACAATGCCTTGAAGGAGGCGGCCATGGCCGTCGGCCGAGAGGTCGGCGGCGGCGATGGTCCCGGCCGCTATTTGCTGTTTCGCCAAAACGGCAACGATGTTCACGCGCCCGCGCTGAAGATCGATGAGGCCACGAACTACGTCGCCATCATCTCGCGCGATGGATTCGGCAACATCACGTTCGACCTGGTGTCAGCCGATTCCACGCAGAGTGCCGTCGGCAATGGTGGAGGCAGCAATATCGTGCTCGAGCGCGGACGAATCGGCAATATGCTGGATGGCAACAACAGTGAAGCGTTTTTGCATTGGTTCAATGGCCACATCGGTCGGATTATCATGTACGACCAGCAATTGAGCGATACCGAAAGAGCCGCGTTGATTCTAAGCCTGAATTCGTATCTGGTGACGCCGCTGTTGGGCGATCTTAATGGTGATGGTTTTGTTGGCCAGGACGACCTGAACGTCGTGCTGGGGGCCTGGGGCCAAACAGTGACGCCGGGCAACATGCAGTTGGGCGATCCGAGCGGCGATGGTTTCGTCGGTCAGGATGACCTAAATCCGGTCTTGGGCAACTGGGGACAAGGCGTGCCGCTCGCGGCACACGCAATTCCGGAACCGCAAAGTGTCATTCTGGTCGTCGGTGCACTATTGTGTCTTGCGTCGGGCATCCTCAAGCGATTGACCGTCCCAAACAAAGTAGTTCGCTCGCCTTGCGAATGACAGCGCTGGCGGAGCGAGTGCATCACAAAACACCTGGGAGAAAAACCATCATGCGACGTAGAGACGTGCTTCAAGGACTAGCTACCGTTCCCTTGGCCGGGGCGTTGCTGGGCAACAATCGCGCGGCGGCAACGGAAGTGAAGCAGGATTCAACCGCGCTAACTGACCCGTTGTACGATCCGAAGTTGCACTTGTTTTTGGACGATCACGGCGTGCTGCGGTCTCAAAATGTTATTGGAATTCCTATCAGCCCTTCATGCCGCCTGCGCGGCAGCCTGAATTATGTAAATTCGTCATTTTGACGATTTACGGAACAGTGTCGGAGATGAATTAGAAGCTCTCCAGGAAGGGGTCGATGTCGACGCAGGTCAGTTCGTGGAACTCGTCGGCCTCGTCTGCGGAACACATGGAGTTGTCTGCGTAGCTGGCATCCAGCTCGAGCACCAATTCATCCACGTCGGGTGGCGCCCTGGCTGTCCGCGACTGCCACAAGCCACAGTGCTTGAGGATCGCTTCGATCACATCCGCCTGAGGCGGTTCGATGAACGATACC
>SXHS01000114.1 GCA_005773145.1 Planctomycetaceae bacterium
ATTGACCGGCTGAGAGCGAATCATTAACATCTGGGCATGCCTCGCCCATTGCGACCGATTGAGGAAGGATTGGCCAAGAGAGGGGGACAGGCACATTTTCCCGGGAACCACGTTGCACAACCTCCTGACACAACGATGCACCTCTCGCGAATTCGCCGGGAAAATGAGCCAGTCCCCGGCCCGTGAACGGTTACGGGGCGGCGAACGAACTGCTGGACCGGCTGATTCCCTACGAGGAACTATCCTCCTATCCTGCCGTTCGCCAGCGCACGTGGGCGGAAAAGGTGCATCGGCCGCTGCCGGAGAGTAGACTGTCGGCAATCGCTGATAGCCGTTTTAATGCGTCGGCTTGCCTAGAGTGACCGTGTTCAGCTCGCCCTGAAATCAGGATATGACCAAACACCTTACTGTTTCTACCCGATGGAGTCGCCAGGTGAAGGCCCGCAGCCAAAACACTCCGATTCGCATCGCCGCATGCCTGGCGTGCCTGCTGGCTGTGATTGCTGCGAATGGCTTCGTCGAACAAACTCTTTCCGGTCAAACGGTGCTGGTAGAAGCCGAGTCATTCGACTCGACCGGGGGCTGGTTCATCGATCAGCAATTTATGGATTTGATGGGCTCTCCATTCCTGCTGGCCCACGGGATGGGACGACGGGTAGCCGATGCGACTACAACAGTGAACTTTAACCAACCCGGCGAATATCGTGTATGGGTGCGAACTCGCGATTGGGTCGCTCCCTGGAACGCCCCCGGTGCTCCAGGAAGATTTCAGTTGTTGATCGATGGGGAAGCGATGGATACCGAATTCGGAACTGTGAGCGATCCGTGGCATTGGCAAGATGGCGGAATTGTAACCGTCGGAAACAAAGCGACGGTCGCGCTTCACGATTTGACTGGATTCGATGGTCGTTGCGACGCCATCCTTTTTAGCGGCGACCCTGACTGGCAGCCACCCAACGACTTGAAAGAGCTCGTCGAATTTCGCCGCCAGGTTTTGGAAACGCCCGATCAACCGGTCGATAAGGGATCATTTGATCTTGTCGTGGTTGGCGGAGGTGTAGCGGGAACTGCGGCTGCTGTTACGGCGGCGCGGCGCGGATTGACGGTTGCCCTGGTTCAGGACCGGCCGGTGCTTGGGGGCAACTCCAGTTCCGAAGTCCGCGTTTGGCCCGAAGGAAATGTGAATTTCCAACCCTATCCACGGATCGGCGATGTGGTCATGGAACTTGTTCCGGAAAGGCGAGACGATTCCAAAAACGCACAGAACGCCGATGTGTTCGACGACGAGCGAAAACTGAACCTTGTTCGGGCGGAACCGAATATCACTTTGTTTCTGGAACGCCGCATGAATCAGGCTTCGGCGGAGAATGGTCACATTATATCGATCGAATGCCAACACACGCGAACGGGCGACAGGATTCGTTTGCGTGGCAGCTGGTTCCTCGATAGCACGGGTGATGGCGTTTTGGGATATCTCGTCGGTGCCGATTTCGAACAAACCGATACCGGACATATGGGCGCAAGCAATCTTTGGAACATCCAGTGCCTTTGTCAGGATGAAGAGCCGCTATCGAGCGAATTACAGGCCGCTTGCGAGAACGCTTCGTTCCCTCGATGTCCGTGGGCTGTGGATTTTGCCGACAAGGCGTTTCCAGGTCGTGATGCCGGACCAACAGTCGCAAGGTCCGATCCCAGTGGGAAACCGATTAGCCTGGGCAACTGGTTTTGGGAAAACGGCTTTGACCGCGACCCAATCAACGACATGGAACGTATTCGCGATCAGAATTTTCGGGCTGCGTTCGGCGCATGGGACACGATCAAAAATGTTGAGAAGCGCTATCCGGCTCATCAGTTGAACTGGGTGGCCTACATCGCCGGCAAGCGGGAATCGCGGCGGTTAATGGGAGATGTGGTACTCACAGCGGACGATTTGCGACAAGGTCGAACGTGGCCCGATGGCTGTTTCCCGTGTACGTGGGACATTGACACACACTCACCGGACCCGAAATTCGCCGAGGGTCACAAACCGGGTGACGAAGTCATTGCAACTTGCACCCATGGCGAAGGCTACGTGTACGCCGGACCGTATTGGGCACCCTATCGTTGTCTGTACAGTCGCAACATCGATAACCTGTTCATGGCCGGTCGCGATATCAGCGTAACCCACGAAGCGCTTGGTGCGGTTCGGGTCATGAAAACTTGCGGGACGATGGGCGAGATTGTCGGCCTGGCAGCCGCTATTTGTAATGAAAAAGGTTGCTCGCCCCGTGAAGTGTACACTCGATTTCTGAATGAACTGCAATCTCAAATGAAAATGGGAGCGGGCCAGCGCAAACTGCAAACGGCGAGTGAAGACGGCGTATTCGACCTGGCCGCGCGGGACGCGCGAGTTTATGGAACAACGGTTCGTTACGAGCCGCAGCAGGATTGCCTGGGTTACTGGCGCGCTAGTGGGGATTTTGTCGACTGGTTGATCGACGTGCCTCAGCCAGGCAAATACGCTATTGAAATCGAATACGCATGCCAGGAGTCGGAAGCGGGGGGCCCATTCGAAATCAGGATTGGTGACGATCCAGCGGTATTTTCAGGAAATATTCAATCGACGGGGGATTGGTCGACGTACGAGTCAAAACAGATCGACGAAGTATACCTTCCTGCCGGTCAATACTCGATCGAGTTTCACAATGCGAAGACGGAAGGTCCGTTGATGAAGCTGCGCTCCGTGAGACTTGTGCCAATTCAGAAGATAGATGCGTCAAATTCGAGTCCGTAGTTCACCAATGCAATCTCTTTATTGCAAGTTTAAACCTTGCACGTCCATACATTCTGAGGTAATTCCATCGCTATCGTGGAACTCCGTCATGGGTACAGCGCGAAAACTGGTTTGGTTGCTCGCAGCGTGCTTCAGCATGTGCAGTTGGACGCTGGCATACACACAACCAACGGAAGCAACGGCGGCACGAGCGCATGCCCGTTGGATCTGGTTGCCTAAGTCGCATGCGTCCTCGGATAAGGTTGAATTTCAGAAGTCATTCTCGCTTCCCAAGGATTGTAGTGAAGCGACGATAATCGGCGTCGCGGTCCACAACGACGCAGAGGTTCACCTTAACGGCCAATTGCTCTTGGAGCTTGATGGCTACGGACCCATTTGTCGGGCCGATGCGGGCGATCACCTGCAACACGGCGAAAATCGATTCACGGTCGAATGCCAGCGGAGATCGGGTCCTCCGGCCATCGCCGTCGAGCTGCGAATCTCACGCGCCGACGGCAAGCAAGAGTTCCAAGAGAAAGAGCGACTGCTAGAGATCAAGGGAGGTGCGGGGCACGGCCTTAACGGACTGTGCGGTGGTCGCAACGATCACTTCTGGTTGATCCATGGCGATGGGACCACGGTGCCAGCTGATATGCGGTCCTGCGTTCCGCGTCTACCTGGTCCACCGCAGTCGATGAGCGGCAATGTTCTTGAGCTCACCGGCGATGGAAAGCATGCCGAAGTGATTGCCACCGGACTGCGCAATCCTTACGGTCTGGCCGTCAATCGCGATGGGGAACTGTTCACGTTCGATGCCGACGGGCAATCCCCGCAGGCAGAAGTTGAGCCGGCCACAGTACCACGGCCATTCGTGCGAGATTGGACGGTTACCGAACTGGCGGATTCGCTTTCTGCCGTGCGCACCGGCGATGTTGAGAACGGAAAGGGGGTGTTTGTGGCCGCGCTCTGCGCCCGTTGCCACCGATGCGGCGACGTTGGCACGCGATACGGTCCGGACCTGACCCATATCGCGCAGCGGTTCAGCGCAGTTGAAGAGGTAGGACTTTTGTGATCACCCCCGCGACCCAACCTCGAATTTGTGTAGTCGGCTCCTCGAATGTCGACTTGATCAGTTACGTGCCCCGATTGCCTCGCCCGGGCGAAACGTTGCGCGGAAGTCGTTTCCGCCTCGAGTACGGCGGCAAAGGGGCCAACCAGGCGGTGATGGCTGCCAAACTGGGAGGTCAGGTCGCGATGGTCGCCAAGGTGGGTCACGACGCCTTCGGCAAAAACATGCTCGCAAACTTTCACACTTGCGGAGTCGATACCCAATTCGTGCTTTCCACAAGTCAGGCGTTCTCGGGCGTGGCCTCGATCGCCGTCGGCCCGGACGGAGAGAATTCCATCACGGTCGTGGCCGGCGCGAACGACTTGCTGACCGAGGCAGACATTGAAGCGGCCCGTGCGGTGATCGGCGGCGCTCAGATCCTCATCTGTCAGTTGGAAGTTCCCCTGAAGACGACGCTGGCTGCCCTGGCCCTGGCTCGCAATCTGAACGTGCGGACGATCGTCAACCCGGCCCCGGCTCAACCGGATTTGCCCGAGAAATTATATGCACTGAGCAACATCGTGTGCCCCAATGAAACCGAGACCGAACTTCTGACAGGGCAAGCCGTCGAAACGATGGAACAGGCAGAGCGCGCCGCGAGGATTCTGTTGAAACGAGGCGCAGGCGCGGTCGTGCTCACGCTCGGCAGTCGCGGAAGTTTGCTGGTTACTGCAGAGGAAACCATTCATGTGCCGGTCGCTCCCGTCGATCCCGTGGATACCACCGGCGCCGGCGACGCGTTTGTGGGAAGTTTGGCATACTTTTTGGCAGCCGATCTTACCATAATGGAGGCGATGAGACGTGCCAACGCGATTGCCGCGATGAGTGTCCAATCGCCGGGTACCCAATCCAGCTTTCCTGCCGCGGCCGATCTCCCGCCGAGTTTACTGCAAGGATGCGCTTGTGCCACTCATGGAAGTTTCTCAATTCAATAGAAAGCCAAAGGAGCATTTGCTATGTCAAAACACTCTCGCCGCCAATTCCTCGAAGACTCGATGCTGGCCACCGCTGCCGCCTTGGCGGCCGTGACGGCGCCCACGGTCGCCGCCGACCAGGAATCCGGCAAACCGGTTGGCCCAGGCGAGAAACTGGGCGTGGCAGTACTGGGCGTTCACGGTCAAGGTGGGACGCACTGCGCATGTCTGGTCAATAATCCCGCCACCGAGATTCTCTACATCTGCGATCCCGATCAACAGATTGGAGAGGCACGAGCGGAAGCGGTGGGCCAAAAGCAAGGTCGCAGGCCGAAGCACGTCAAAGACATGCGGCAGGCCTTTGACGATCCGGCGGTCGACGTAGTCTCGATTGCCACGCCCAATCACTGGCATTCCCTGGCCGGCATCTGGGCCATGCAGGCCGGCAAGGATGTTTACGTGGAGAAGCCGGTCAGCCAATACGTGCGCGAGGGGCGCAGTCTCGTCGCGGCCGCGCGGAAGTACCAACGCATCTGCCAAACCGGTACACAGACCCGCTCGAGCCCCGGCGTTCGCCAGGCGGTTGAATACTTGCACTCCGGCAAACTGGGAGACGTGACGCTGGCGCGCGGGTTGTGTTACAACCAGCGCGATTCGATCGGCCCCAAAGGAGTTTACTCCGTGCCGGCCCACATCGACTACGACCTCTGGTGTGGCCCGGCGGCCGATGGTCCAGCGACCCGGCCACGATTTCACTACGACTGGCACTGGCAGTGGGCCTACGGCAACGGCGACATAGGAAACCAGGGCGTCCATCAGATGGATGTCGCCCGTTGGGGGCTGGGCGTGGACAGGCTCAGCCAAGGCGTGATTGCGTACGGCAACCGCTTTGGTTGGGACGACGCCGGCGAAACGCCGAACAGCCTGGTGGCAATCCACGACTACGGCGCCAAGACGCTGGTTTTTGAGGTCCGCAATCTGCCGACGGCGCCGTATCGAGGCGCTGCCGTCGGCGTCATCTTCGAATGCACCGAAGGATATTTGGTGAACTCAGACGAAAACAGCGCCACCGCATTCGACAAGCAAGGCAACGCGATCACAACTTTTTCGGGGGGAGAACGGCATAATCATCAACGGCATACCGACAATTTTGTCAACGCCGTCCTCAGCCGCAGCGCCGAGACGCTCAATGCCGAGATCCTGGAGGGGCATCTTTCCAGCGCCTTGTGTCACTTGAGCGATATTTCGTATCGCCTGGGCGAGATCGTATCCGCGGAGGAGGCCCTCGCGCGACTGAACGCGATCTCAACCGGTGAGAACGCCCAACAGACATGGGAGCGAACGGGGGCGCACCTGCGCGACAACAAGGTCGATATTGCCCAGATGAAGGTGCGATGTGGTTCCTGGCTGAAGTTCGATCCGGACAAAGAGGTGTTTGTTGATAGCCCGCTGGCCGATGCCTACCTGGCACGCAACGACCGCCGCGGATTTGTTGTGCCGCTGCCCGACCAGGTTTAGCGTCCACTTTCGGGGGCAGGGGACGGATTGAACATACGTCCTACTCGCCGACTACGCAGTCGTCCTGCCGGGGTAACCGCTCACGGGCAAAGCGAGGGGGAGAGGCACATCTTCCCGGGAACCACGTTGGACAACCTCCCGGGAAAATGTGCCTGTCCCCGGGGCGTGAACGTTACCTGCGACAAACAGCAAATCGTTCACGGATCCACTGAGAAACAGTCTGGTAGAGGTGCTCACCGATGGACTCGTGACAGGGACGGTAGGTGATCGTGGCAAGTTGACCGCTATGAAGTATTGCGCTGTACGATGCGGTTAGGGGTACGATGGCGGAGAAGCGTGGAACCAGCAGTTCGTGGGTGCCCGATCTCGAATTGTCGGTCCGGCGATTCACGGGTTTGACAGGCAATGGGCCGCCGTTAGCAGCGGCAAGGGCGGGGTGCGTCAGCGTGGGTGTGGCGCGGGGGATGACTGTTCTCACCCGGGCTTGCCACAACGGGAGTCGTAGAATGTCGATTTGAACTGATGCTCCACTAAGTCTCGTGAATGCCTCAAGATCGTCCTGAGAAAGCGAGACTCGAAGTTCCTTTTGGGACTCGTCGCCGATAGCAAGGATTTCGTCACCCTCATTGAAATAGGTGTCTCTAATCTCCGCCAAGTTGCGACGCACCACACTTCCTGCATGCGTAGCGCGAATGGTGAGCTGCTCGATCTGGGAGCTCTTTTCTGAATGCTGTGTCACCAGTGCCTCACGGTTCTTTGCTTCGGCTTGTTTCTGTGCGATTTCACCTTTTTGCTCGTGTCTTTGGCTGCGAATAGTCGATTGGCGGATCTGCAGATCCAGGTCGGCGAGTTCGCGCTTCAGTTCTCGACTTTCAAGCATGAGCAGGGGTTGGCATTTGCTGACTTGCTGGCCATCGTGCACGTAGATTTCCCGGACAAAGCCAGCGCTGAAAGCACGGACCACGGTATGCGGCGAGTATTCCACCACAGCCGGTGCGTTTCTCGCTCCAGGCCAAGGGACGAAGCCGAACACTGCGACAAACGTCGTGACGGCCGAACCTGCTGTGCAACAGAATCGGAGACGCGATGGTCGCTCGCCTGGTTTACCGAAGAACAGATATCTTATGAAGCTCATCGCCGGCAGACCGAGCCACAGCACAAGAGCCACGCCTGCCAGCACGATGCCTGCACCGTGGAAAAGTGTGGCCGCAGTGATTATCATGCCGGCACTAACAAGGACTCGCCAGACAAGAGAAGCTACGCCGTAGGCTCGGATTATCACGGCGTCTCGGCGCGACCAGTCTGGGAGGGTGGAGTTAATGCCCAACATATAGCGCTTCGCCATGTAGCGCAGATCCTGCTGACCGCTGGCGTACAGATTCGGCAACAGCAGGGAGTCGGACAGGATATAGTAGCCGTCGAATTTCATCAACGGATTGGCGTTAAACACAAGCGTCGCAATGCTGGCCATGAAGATCGTGTTGAAACACAGGTTATTCAACCAACCGGAATGGGTGTTACTCCACACCAAGACTGCCAGAGCCGCGACCAGCAGCTCTCCGTACATGCCGGCCGCAGCAACGTGGATCCGCTCTCGCCGACTACGAAACCGCCAACTCGACGTCACATCGACGTAAGCGAGCGGTGCAAACAAGATAAACATAATGCCGGTTTCTCGCACCGTGCCTCCGTATTGATGGCACACAACACCATGCGAAACCTCATGGACAATCTTTAGAACAACCCAGCACGCGGTCAGCCACAGCCAGTTTTCGGGTGCGAACACGTAGTGCGACGAAGCGGCAAAACGATCCCAATCGGAGAACACCAGGTACGCGCCAACAACGATCAGTACAAGCCAGCCAAACAGCGCAGGGGGCGAGTGGATCCAGCTCATCCATGAGCAAAGACGAGCGAATACTCGGTCAGGCCGCCCAAATGGCACGCGGAAGGATAGCGGATTCCAGCTCGCCAGTGCTTTACGCCTAATCGCGGTTTGCGAGCTGCGTGCCAGTCGGGATCCATGCGACGACTCATCGGTGTGAGCAAGATCCATCTCCACCAACCAGCGGCAGAGTCCGGCGGCGTCGTGCTCCGTTAAACGATGATGCGGCATGACACCGGAAAGAACGCTCAATGCATCCTCGATGGAAGTGCGCCCGTCCAGCAGCGAGACAATGTCAATGGCGGTGTGAGACTGAGCCAGTTTGGCGGGGTGGCTGGGGAAAATCGCGAAAGGGTATTGGCGATTTTTCTGGCGGTTGCAATTAGGATGGAGTCATTCAGGCGGGTGGGCCGCCTATTTCAAAATCGCCTTA
>SXHS01000115.1 GCA_005773145.1 Planctomycetaceae bacterium
CTTTCCCGCTGATCTGGATCGGCCCATGATGCGGGCCACCAACCTGCATTACGAGTTGGCCGACCGCGCGGTGGGCACGGCCCTCGGCGGCCTCGGTCTGGTGCATCAACTGGTGCAAGAACTGGACCTGGCTAAAATCATCGACCGGCGGCTGCATCTGCTCAAGTTTCATCTGCCGTATCACGAATCGGATCACGTGCTCAGCCTGGCCTACAACGCGCTCTGCGGCGGCATGTGTCTGGAAGATCTCGAATTGCGTCGCCAGGATGAAGCCTATCTCAACATCCTGGGCGCCGAACGGATTCCCGATCCGACCACGGCCGGAATCGCGCGGCCGACAAACCGGTGGGCTTATCTTGAAGGTGGAGTACGTAGGCTCCACACTCGCCGCCACGAGGAACCCAGCAAGGAACCCATTCACATGCAGCCACGACAACTCGACGCCAACCATCGCCGCCACGACGAACCGCTGAGGGTGCGCTCTGCGATTTGGCGCGCGAACGCCAACGGACTACGCTTATTTAAGGACTAGCCTGCCGCAGCAGCTATACGTGGGTAATATCGTTCCGCAACCTGCGCAATGTGCGGTAACCAGAACTTTACAGCCCAACTGGACATGACCACGAGAGCGAATCCCGCCGAAACGATTGCCACCTCTTCGTTGAACCAAGTCGAAGTGTCCATCCAGGCAATCATGCCTTTGAAACACGTCGCGGTGAAGAGCAAATTGACGCCCAGCGTAGAAGCCCGCGTCTGCGACCATCGACGGGGATCTTTCATCGCCACGATCAGCCCAGCGGCAAGAACTGCGGTATGGTGTCCCGTGAGCGATGGGTAATTGAGATAGACGAACGTCCAATTCCAAAGTGTGTAGCCAATCACCCAGTGCTGACTGATTCCATAAAGTAAGTCGCGGTAGCAGTTCGCCGCGTCGACCCGCGTCGAATTTTTTCCGTAGGGCATTGTCGCAATGAGTAGCAGGCCGGCGGCAGCGTTCATGGCGTGACCCAAGCTGTGCCCGACCAGGTCAAGGACCACCGCTTCAAGGATGTTCACCGCGAGCAACAGGGGAATTGTCGAACGAGCCCAGGCTCGATCTCCAAGCGAGGTGAAACGCAGTGCCGTACCCCAACACACGCAGAAGAAGACGGTATAAAACTTGAACCACGAAAAAAGACCGAGCTCGTTTACCTGTATCCAATAGGCGGTGAAAAGGAGCGGTATCAGCAGGAATAAACTCCAAACGGCCCATTGGTTCGCCCTCCGCAGTGCTTCCTGAGCTAGCAGCAGGAGCACCGTCACTGCAATGATTTGAAGAAGGACGTTCATCTGTGCGGCTCCGGTTACAGCCGCACCATCTCCCTTGACAGCAACGCTCCAACTTCGCGGAGGAGGTTGCAGCCTTTAGATGCAGGGCAGGGGCGACAAGTTGCAGGAGTTGGCTCTACCTGCGTGAAGACGCTCACTCGCGTCTATGACACTCAGCGGACTCAGCCAGCGAACGTTACAGGGCTGCTCCTGTTTCGCGGATCTACTGCGTCCACGTTTCGTTTCCTCGGCGAGACATACCGGAGGCAGTCAAAGAGAGCGCGTGAGCATCGAGGTCACCGGACCAGCCACGCGATTTCCGCGAGGTTGCTAACACCTTGGGCTGGTCACCGCTGCGCTAGTGGCGCCGCCCGAACCGGACAGGCAATGGAAAAACCTCAAGAAAGCTGCACGCGTTTTGACGTGGGCGTCCGCAGCTTGTTAAAATGAGCGACATTCCGAGCTTGGAACGGTTCCAGGCAATTCCAAATGGGAAATCCCGGTTTGTGGAGTCGTCGGAGCAAAATGTGTCTGTTCCCTCTTCGTGCTATACCTCGTCCATCTGGGCGTCCACGAAACGAGGTTCTTCGCCTCACCGTGGGCGGTTGTACCCGAACGCTATTGCTGACGCTGTTGGTGCTGGGCTTAGCGAACCGTCACGGCGCACAGGCCGGCGATGAGGATCGCAAGCTCACGACTGGCCAGCGCACGGTTTTGGCTGAGGGTGCGGCGTGGGGTGCGATCACGTCGCTGGCGGATGGTTCGCTCGGTCTGGTCTATCAGCGCGCCCGGCAAGTGTCGCAGTTCGGCGCGGTAAACGTCGCCATGGAGTGGATCCGATCGACGGACGGCGGGCAAACCTGGAGTGACCCGATCACCCTGGCCGAGCGAGTTGGCAACGGCGGCGCACTGTTCGACGTGCGCCCCGATAACGGTTACATCGTGTATCAACAGCGCAACCAGGCACTGGGCCAACTGCCCAGCGGGCGGATCGTCGTGGCCATGGCCGAGCTCGACTATTACTACGACGGCAACGGCAACGAACAGCAACAGAACTATCTCGGTTCGACATTCCAATACAACGGCATGGTTTACACCTGGTCGGACGACTGGGGACAGACCTGGACGCCTACCCAGCCGCTTCCGGCAGGCCCTTTTGGAGGCGAGCATACCTACCAGCCTTACATTGGCGCCTCGCCCCACTGGCGGATCGTTAATCTGAGCGACGGCACATCGATGATGTCGCTGTACGGCTCGTTGGACTCCGATTACGCCGGACCGCTGGAGATCCCCGCGGGAACTTCGTACATGGCCGGCGTGACCCGGTCGACCGACAACGGCGAAACCTGGGACGACATCTCACTGATCATGACGAAGTCCGGGGGACTGCCCTACGAAGAGACCGCGCTGAGCGTCCTGCCCGATGACAAACTCCTGGCCCACATGCGTACTCCGGAGGGCAACGTCGTGCAATACACCTCGGCTGATCTGGGACGCAACTGGCAGGGACCGACTCCGCTGACGGAGCCCGGCCAACATCCCGGCGGCGCGTTTCTGCTCGACAGCGGCATCGTCATGGCGACTTGGGGTAATCGCCGCGAGCCGTACGGCGCCATGGCCATGGCCAGCTACAACAACGGTCAGACGTGGGACTATGAGCACCGGGTTTCCCTGGCGTGGGACGCGGCTTCCGGTAGTTGGGGTTACGCCAACGGCGCCCAGGCTGGCGACGGGTCGATCGTCGTCACCTATTACGACATGCCGCCCACGGGGGAGCTCAGCAGCCAGTGGGCGGGCGGCAAGGTCTACGCGGTACGCTTCGACGAGCAACAATTCTTGCAGGCCAGCTTGGGCGGATTGCCTCCGCCTCCGCCTCCACAGGCCACGCTGCGGTGGGATGGCTCGATCGACCCAGCCGCGGTGCTTGGATTCACGGTGAAAGGCACGCACTCCTTCACCGCAAACACCGACGAAGTGGGCCCGCAACCGGGAGTGACGTTGCTCGATACCCTGGACCTTGGCATTGGTGGCGGCAGCGGAACGGGCAGCTCCTACGTTTCTGCAAGCGTCGATCTGGCCCGATCCGACGGCTGGTTTGTGGAGTTCCGGGTGAAAACGTTGGAGAACAACGGCGATCGCTTCGGCAATTATCTGAACGTCGAGGACGACATGGGCGGCGTCGCCGTGCTGCTCAACCCGACCAATCTGGAGTTCTACAAGGGCAATTTCGCGAGTTACCCCAGTTCACCGGAACTGGGCGGCGTTCAGCCGATTACTGCGGACTTCCACACCATTCGCTTCGAAATGGCGCCCAACGGCACGAGCGCCGACGTGCTCATCGACGGCGTTCTTGCCGGCTCAATTCTTGCCAATACGACGAATGTGGGCGGCGGTCCCCTGCTGCAATTCGGCGATGGCAGCAGCGGCTCGAATGCGATGAGCATCTGGGACTACGTCGTCGTCAATCGGGAGATTAACGTTGCCGGCGACCTCAGCGACGATGGTTTTGTCGGCCAGGACGATCTCAACCTCGTGCTGGCCAACTGGGGACAAACCACGCCACCCGGCGATCCCGACGCGGACCCCAGCGGAGACGGCTTCGTCGGCCAAGTTGACCTCGCAACCGTGTTGGGCCATTGGGGACAGGGCACACCGCCGGCCGTCGGTTCACTACTCACTGCGGTGCCGGAGCCGCCAGCGCTGTGGTTGGTGGCAATTGCAGGGGCCGGTCTAATGCCTTTCTGCCGACGGGCGATGATTATGCGACGTGCGATTCTGCTGAGCCTCTTGCAACCCCCTGTGATGCGGTGGCCGGCGGTCTTCAATGCCGTTTTTGGCGGAATGGCTGGACAAAATTGTAATTCCTATCAGCCCTTCATGCCGCTACGCGGCACCCTGAATGATGTAAATTCGTCATTTTGACGATTTACGGAGCAGCCATTCGGGCGCGACAGGTTCGTTTTTCAAGGTTTGTCCGTTGCCAAGGCGAGACAGAAGAAAGCGGGCAGATGAGCAATATCGTGCCCATGCTTTCGGTGTCCCGCCCTGATGCGCGTATGGGCGCCTGACCGACCGCTCCAGTTGACGAGCGCCGACCGCGATGAGTAGGCTGGCGTGAGCCGGTGGTCGTGCTCCATGGGCGGCTCGCAATGGAGAGCGGGCAGGTCGGGTGACACCATGTGGATTCCAGGTCCCAGCAAGCCCTCCACCTCATCTGAACGCGCCGTTATCGTCTGGCTGGTCGTGTTCCTGTCCGTCGGACTGGGTTTGTACCTGACCTACCTGGGCTGCCGTGCGCCGTCGACCCAGGCGGCCCTCGCAGCCAAAGCGGTCCGGATCGGCCTGGGGTTGGTCGGCTTGGGTGCGGTGGTTGCCGCCATCCGCGTCTATACCGTGCGTTGGTTCTCCTGATCGCCCACCAGTCGCATGTCGCCGGGAGGGCGGCGGAGTGCCGCGTCGGGAGGGACGTGTGCAGCAGGTACGCTTTTCAAGGCTTGTTCAGTACCTTGGCGAAACGGAAGGAAGCGGACAATTGACCAATCACGGACCCGTGCTGCATTAGGTGTTCCCCGGCCTTCGGTGTTCAACGCCGTCCGGAAGTCGTGACTGGAATCCGCACCACGAACCGGAACAACCACCACACGGAAGCACACATTTGCCGCCTCAGAGGTCGAAGGGGTTAAATGAGTTCGGAAAAAACATGGCGTGAGATTTATAAGAAGTGGCAACCCGTCAGTGACAACATTGTTGCTGCCGATCACGGCAAGTGGCGACTTCGTTTCGGATTGCGAACTATATTCGTTGTAATAACAGTATTCGCAGTTGTGATGGGATATGTCACATGGCTTTTCAGAAATCCTATTGCAGAATTCGAATTGGCGCAAATTGATTTAGGGAAAGCGGGTATCGCTATCATCGCCGAGCGTTGGGATCGTTTTGAACGCTTTGAAGAAACACGACATATTTATTGCCGAATTGAGGGCAAGACACGCGATCAGGATTTTCCTTGGCGTTCGATGGCAACGATAAGTGATTGGACAATCCCCGGTGGAGCTGAGCAGAAAATGCTGTCCCTCAAGTTTTCTGCTGTGATGGCGAATGATGGCGAGCTTGTTGGAATTATCGACAGCCGCAATCCGGACACGATTATTGATCTGTTTGATTTTCGCACTCACGAACGCTTGGGTTTCGAACGCCCCTCGTCGAACGAGTGGAAGCAGAAACGGCTTCAAGAGTTGGAGAACGCCTATCCGGGACGCACATTTAATCTAAACTCAAGGGCATGCTGATCATGAGGACCACCCGCGCCTGGGACCAGGCCAACAAGCTGGGCATCTCCTACAGCTACAACGGCGAGGGGCAGATCACGATCATCACCACGGCCGCCGATCAGGATGAGCGGATCGAGTTCACCTACGTCGCCACCAGCCGCAAGACCCGCAAGATCGAAGTCGGTCCCGACAA
>SXHS01000116.1 GCA_005773145.1 Planctomycetaceae bacterium
AGCCGCATGCGACAAATGAAGACGATTTCGCATACCGCGGGGCTCCTTGCCGGCGTCTGCGACCCGACGAGTCAACGATTTGTCGCGGGAACGACGGACGGCCATATCATGGCCTGGCCCTTTCCGGATTGGTCGGAGCCCGCGACGTTTCGCTGGAGCCACCGGAGCTGGATCTACTCGCTTGCCGTCCTGCCCAAACAGGGCTGTGTGTTATCCGTCGGCCTGGATCGTCGCCTGATTTGGTGGGATGCCAAGGAGGGAGTTCCGTTGCGCGAGGTCCAAACGGAGGGACGCCCGTTGCAGGTGGCCGTATCACCCGACGAGCGGTGGGTGGCTGTTGTGGACGACGACCGTTGGCTGCGGCTCTACGACGCGGTAACCGGTGAAATGGCACACCAGTACGGTGGCCATCCCGAACGGACCATGAAGGCCCACCTCTCCAGTGTCTACTGCGCAGCTTTTTCGCCGGACGGACGACTCATCGCCACGGCGGACCGCACCGGCACAACCCTTGTGCGTGAATTGGACGGAGGACGCGTGATACATGAACTACGCACACCAAATTTCTACATCGACTATCGCATCATGTCCGATGGCACGCCCAATCCCGACGGTGAGTACGAGCTGGGAGGAGTCCGGTTCGTGATATTCGCTCCTGACAGCCAACTTGTCATCGTGGGCGGAATGGCGGATTACGACTATGGTTCGGCCGGCACCGACGGCAAGATGGGACTGGTTGGCTTTGATGTGGCCACGGGGAGTGAGCGATTCGCCTGCAAGTTGCCTAAGGACAAGGGGTACCTGCAAGCGGCCCAATTTCACCCTAGCGGCTTAATGATTGCTGCTGGTGGTGGCGGTACTGGCGGCGACACCGGACTGGGCGCGATTTGTGTGCTCGACCTGGCAAAGCCCAACGAACCCGTGGCTCATTCGTGCGAGATGACCATACGAGCTCTGGCGATAGCTCCGGCCGGCGACCAATTGATTGTCACCGGCATGTTGAAATCGGCGGTCGTGGGACAGACCGAAGTGTGGGACCTGCCCAGCCTAAGTTTGTAACAAGCGTCTTACTTTTTCTTCGGCCGCACTCGGTCGCCCGTAGACAGGTGCCAGTGCCCAAACATCGTCCCGACGACCTCGGCGGAAGTCACCAGCTGCTAGCCGACCAACGGTTGACGCTCGCGGCTCCCAACAATCCGAATCCGCCACCTGCGCATCGCTGGGGAGTCGTTGCGCCAAGGAACGTAGGACAGGGCCCACTAGGATTCTACTGGGTGTGATGTTGGCCAGCCAGGATTCAACATCCATCAGTTGAATGTCCCGCCGAGGCCCCTGGAGGGGTCGTGAGCATGTCTCGTCGGCGGATTCACACACTTCGGAGGTCCAACGTCCATCCGCAGCCCGCGCCAGGTTTGCGACAAATAGTTGTCCGCGTTGGGCGTCCAGGATGACTTGCACAAATTGGCCCTCGAGCGGGACCTGCTCGGCCAACACCCGCGGTGTGTCAACCCCCACGAGCGTTGCCTGCGTGGCGTAAGCAAACACTTTGCCCGTAGCCAGCCCTAGTCGCAGTCCAGTGAACGACCCGGGCCCGACCGCGACGGCTACCAACTGCACATCCCGTGGCGCCCATGCCAATCCCTTCAACAGCCGCTGGATCGTCGGTACCAGTTCGCGGGCCGTCCCTTTCGGGGGGATCTGTTCTTCTGATAAAATGGTTGTATCCTCGAGCAAGGCGACCGAGCCGGCGTTCAAGGATGTATCCAAGGCAAGAATGCGCACGATTATACCCCCTGGAACCAATATACGGTGGGCGTTGCGAGGGTGGCAAGACGCGAGCATCGGGGCTTGCTATGATAGGGCGACTCTGCGAGCGATCACGACAGGCAATGGGGCCGCAGCGGGGGGTCGGTCCCTCGCTGGAGCTCCGACCGCGGGATACCGCGCACGAGACCAGGGAATCGTTGAAACTGGCTGGGCTGGAAAAGCGAGCAAGCGAACGTGAAACGGGCATTGATCAGCGACGTGCACAGTAACCTGGAAGCGCTAACTGCGGTGTTGCAGGACATCCGCGAACAGGCGGTGGACGAAGTCTATTGTCTGGGCGATATCGTCGGCTACGGTCCGAATCCCCGCGAATGTGTCGACTTGGTACGGCAGCTGACGTTGTCCGTGTTGGGCAACCACGATCAGGCCGCTATTTTTGATCCCGAGGGGTTTAATCCGGTTGCCCTGCAAGCGATCTATTGGACCCGCATCCAGTTGGACCTGGGGGCCGGTCCCAACGCGGTCAATGATCGTTGGGATTTTCTGGGCGAGCTGCCTCGATCCTATAACGACGGGCCTCGCTTGTTTGTTCACGGCTCCGCACGGGAACCCACCAACGAGTACGTATTTCCCGAGGATATTTACGACTCACGGAAAATGGACAATTTGTTTGGACGCATCGAACAGTATTGTTTCCAGGGGCATACTCATATTCCCGGCGTCTTCACCGACACGCGAGAGTTTTTTAGCCCTGACGAGTGCGACTACCACTTTCGCCTCAACGGGCAAAAGCTAATGGTGAACGTGGGGAGCGTTGGGCAGCCTCGCGACAATGATCCTCGCGCCTGCTATGCCATTTTGACCGACGATGCGATCATATATCGGCGCATCGAGTATCCTTTCGAGCAGACGATCGAAAAGATCCGAGCCGAACCCCAATTGGACAATATGCTGGGAGAACGACTGCGCAGTGGCCGGTAATGCGCAGTGGCCGCTGGTGGTATGCCCCGGCTGCTTCACGGGGCGACTACGTTGTTGACTTGTGCGTTGGCTTGTGCGTTGTTGTCGACTCTTGTGTTGTCGGTGCCCAGCACAGTTCGATGAAGTGGCCATCGGGATCGGCCAGAAAAATTTGGCCCGCTCCGTCCGGACGCGTCTGGCGCGGCTGGTAGACAACCCCGAGGCGTTGCAGCTCCTCCTCCCAGGCATCGAGGTCCTCAACCAGCAGCGCGAAGTGATTCCCGCGACTGGCGGAATGTACGTCTCTATCGCGATTTCCGATTAGGTGGAGTTCCTGGTCATCGCCCAAGCGAAACCATGCGCCGGGAAAGGAGAAGGAGGGGCGTGCCAGCGGCTGGAGTCCCAGCACTTCTTGGTAGAATTGGCCACTTCGCTCGACGTCGGCGACATGCAGGGCTACGTGATTGAGATGACGTATGCGAGATTTCATGCCTGCACTATGACAAATTTTCTCGGCCAAGGCAACGGATGGGGCATTGGGGCTAGCCGAAGGTCGCGGCAGGACCAACAATGGTGGGATACGCCGACCTGCCATTGCATGGATCGTGGATGCCGTGTCATCGCAACTAACGCTCGAAACGCTGCGTGCCTCCCTTCAGGCCGTCGATCGGGCTGCTCTGTTGGTGGAACCCCGCATCCTCCGACGTGTGATTCGTCTGGATCGCCGGCTGGCCGGATTGGGGCTCTTTGTGCCGCATCGCCGGAGTTACACGATCGGCCGCGAGCGGCTGTTGGCATTTGTGGACCGCGTGGAACTGGAATTGCCGCCGGAAGCCGAGTTGCCTCGGTCGGTCATCCTGCTCATCAAGCCCTCGGATGAGGAATCGTTGGACTTGATTCCAACGACGCACGCATTGACCCTCTATTGGCGATTGCTTTTTCATTCCCGCGTGCATATGGAGATGGAGCGTCGCATTGCGGAGCATCCGCTGCAGGATCAGCTCGCCATCCAGCGTCGTGAACAAATCGGCGCCAGCAGTTTTTCTGAGATTCGGCAGGTGTTGCTCAAAGACGAGTATTTGTTCCCTGATCCATCCGATCTAGAAACCTATATTGAGTTCGCGGCCGTGTATTTGGAGATGCGGTACTTCGCCGAAAGCGACTTGCACTTGTATTTTCCTGCCATACGCGATTGGGGGGAGATCGACCGCATCGTCAGCCAGGATGTGTACCACTCCCAGCTCATTACCTCGACGCGACTGGCCGGTATCGCGTCCCTTGACGAGCTTTCGGCATCCCAAACCTTCGAAGCGGATGCGGCTGATGGACGGAGTGTTCCCACAGGAACGCCGGCCAGTTCCGCGAAACCGTCGGCTACAGCTCCCTGGCCCGCCAGATATCGGAAATTCATGGCGAGTGCCGATCGCGCGGCCGCATTGGGCAATAGCGTGAAGGCGGCCTCGTTGCGTTGGCGTGCCGCACAATGGGCGCGAGGTGAACAAGCTACGTGGGCGGTTACGGCGGCTCACAACGAGATCGAACGTTTGGTACAACGCCTGCGGCCCGTTCTGCAACTGAGCGAGGAAGAAGTTCGTGACTGGAACGCGGCCTTACAGCCGTTTCTCGAACCCGCATCGCGCGGCTTTTGGTCCCCCGAGGCACGGCTATTGTACGACCTGCAGAAGGTCTGCACCGAGCACGAACGGGGCGTGTTCAAACTGGATCTGATCGAATGGTGCCGCACGCTGGGGCAGAGGCCGATTCGCCGCCGTCTCCCCTTGCTGCGCGAAGTGCTGACCACACGCCACTTGCGCAATGCCGATCGTCGCGTTCTTACCGCACACGTCTCCGCATCCGCGCGTCAACGGCTAACCAGATTGATGGCAGAGGCCGTCAGCCGAGTGGAGCGGCGTTCGCGCGACAGCATTCGGCCGCGGATTGTTCAAGTATTCGATTCCGTGGGCCTCACGCCCAATAATGTGCCAGAACAGGTGGGGCGCCGCAAGATTGTGGAGGAACTCTTGGACCATATCGTCGACCATGGTTTCATCAACATGGGCGACCTGCGCGACGGGCTCTCCAAGAACGACTTGAAGTTACCCGATATTTCTGGTCTACCCGAGCTGCTGCATGGCGACCATCTGCTCCGAGCGGATCGGCAATTGGCGACGGCGCTCGACGGCATCTACCGTCCAGGAGCGGTCTACCTGCGATGGCCGCAACGGTTGAGTAGCCTGATGTTTGGCACTGCAGCCGGTCGATTTGTGACGCAATATTTGGCAATCCCGTTCGGTGGCGCCTACTTGATCTTGGAAGGTGCTCGCCATTTGATGGCGGCCATCACCAGCCATGCACCCCCGATCACCGGTACGGCGCAAGCCCTCGCGTCGGTTGCCTTGTTGGACTCATCGGCGCCGAGCCCGCTACCGCAGATGCCCCGTCCGGTCCCTGACCTGCCCGCCTCCGAACTGACCTATGCCCCCAATCCGGGCCTGTACTTTCTGTCCATCTTAGTCCTGGGGACCTTAATTCTTTTGTTGCTCCATCGCCCACGGTTTCGTGCTTGGTGCAGCGACATCATCCGTGGTGTGTGGCAAATTCTGCATCGCGTACTGGTCGATTTGCCGACGGTGTTTCTCCGTTCTCCGCTTGTGCAATGGGTGCGTGGGAGTGCTGCTTATGCCGCTGTTCGCAGTTACCTGATTCGGCCCGTTCTGCTGAGCCTGCTGATTTGGTATCCATCGCATATCGCCGGCACCCTCTGGGATCGGCGCGATTTTATTGAAGTCGCACTATTGGCCGCTCTGTTTATCAATTCGCCCGTCGGCCGTTACGCCGATGAGTGGCTCACCGACTTGATGGCCCGCGCCTGGCACGAACTGCGTATGCGAGTTTTTGGGGCCATCTATCAGTGGATCATGGACTGGTTCCATCGTGTGGTCGTGGCATTGGAACGCGTGGTGTATGCCGTGGACGAACTGTTGCGATTTCGCACGGGAGATCGGCGCATTTTTCAGTTCGTCAAACTAGTGGCCGGAACCATCTGGTTCTTCGTGGCCTATGTCATCATGTTTGTCTTCACGCTGTTGGTTGAACCTCAAATCAACCCGATTAAGCATTTTCCAGTGGTGACGGTATCCCACAAGCTGATCTTGCCGACCGGCCCTGCCTTTGTGCGACACTTGGAAAGCTACACGTACATCGATCGTCCTTTGGCCAACACCATTGTTTGGTCCACCATTTGGATGATTCCTGGGGTGTTTGGCTTCTTGGTGTGGGAATTGAAGGAGAACTGGCGTCTCTACGGGGCCAATCGGCCCCGGGCACTGGTTCCCATTCCCATTGGCCAACATGGCGAAACCATGGTGCGTCTGCTGCGTCCGGGGCTGCATTCCGGTACATTACCTAGATTGTTTGCGTCGCTAAGACTGGCGGCCCGAAAGTCGGAAGTCATGCCGGATCGCCCCGAGGCCGATCGTTGGTGGGCGGCTGTGCACCACGTCGAAAAATCCGTGCGACATTTCGTACAACGGGATTTTCTGGAACTCTTGGCCGAGTCGCGATTGCCGGTTGACGATTTGATCAGTTTGGGAGAAGTGCGTGTGGCCACTAACTGCGTGGAAGTCCAGTTGCGACACGATCGGCACCCAGGCACGCCGGCATCTTTGCGCTGGGACGAAAATCGTGGGGAACTGCGAGCCCATGTTGCGAGTCCGGGCTGGATGGAACACCTGTGCGAGGGGGAGCGAGAGCGCCTGCGATTGGCGATCACTGGATTGTTTCATCGCAGTGGAGCAGAATATGTGGAAGGTCCCTTTATCATACCCGGGTTTCCCCCGGTTCCATGGCAAGAGTGGATCCAGGCCTGGAAAAGCAACGATCGTAACGGAGACCTAACATGACCCGGTCCGGTGATCAGGAAATCGAATTGCTAGGCGAATACTTGCGTTCCTTTCCTGCCATCGACACGCACGACCATCTCTATCCGGCTGAGATGTTGCAGCAGCAGGTCGTGACGCCAAACGGCCCGGGCATGGATCTATGTGGCCTTTGGCAGACGAGCTATTTCCCCTGGACCCAACCTCTTCCTCCCAGGTCTCCCGCAGAACCGTTTTCCCAATGGTGGGCTCAGGCAAAATCCGCTTTCCCCCACGGACGGGCGCTCTCCGTCTACCACCACCTCACACGGGCCATCCATGATCTCTACGACGTGGATTTTGGTCGGCTGGATGATGATGAAGCGAACCGCCTCAATGAACAGATTTTCGGTAAATATCAATCGACGACGGACTGGGTGCGCGAGGTGGTCACGGAGCGAGCCAATATCGAGCTGGTGTTTATCGATCCCTGTTGGCATTACGGTGAGTTGCGCTACTACTATCCATTTCAGATTTTGGTGCTCCGCATTCAACAGTTTTTGCATGGCCACTCATCGGCCGAATTCGCGCATGATCCTGTGGTACCCGGCAAACATCGCATCAGTCCTTATGATTTGGCTCAGCAGTGGGGCATGCAAATCGACGACTTCGATGATTACCTGGACCTCATGGACCGCGTCGTGGCAGAAGGAAAAGCCCTGGGGGCTTATACACTCAAGCAGGCGGTGGCCTACCTCCGCACGCTGCACTTCGCCCGTGTTCCCAAGGATCGGGCGGCCCGCGCCTTTGGCAAGCCGCGCGGCGAGTTGAGCGGCGCCGAGATTCAGGATTTCGAAGATTTCATCATGTGGCGGCTGGCCGAATTGAGCGCCAAGTACGATCTCCCCTTTCAGATCCATACGGGCCCCGGGCTCTTGCCGCATTCCCATCCGATGCTGCTGTGCAATCTCATCGAGGCCAATCCCGCAACGCGATTCATCCTGTTTCATGGGGGCGTCCCTTGGGTGAGCGAGATTGGCATGATGGCCTTCAAGTTCCCCAACGTTTGGTTGGATGCTAACTGGATGCCCATCCTCAGCCAGACCATGGCCCGACGGGCCTTCCATGAATGGCTCGACATGGTCCCCTCGAATCGCATCATGTGGGGATGTGATAGCCTGACGCCGGAGGGAATGTACGGCGCGGCCGAAATCACCCGCGATATTCTGGCCCAGGTTTTGGCAGAACGCGTGCAAATGGGGAACATCGGCCGTGATGATGCGCGTGATATCGGACGGCAGATCCTCCGAGAAAATGCCTTGACGATGTTCCCTCAGCTACAAGCGCGACTCTGGAAGCATACCGGGAAACTCCCCCCGGCTCCCCCATGCGCCGGTATGGTCTCCAGCCGTTAACGTTCCACGAGCGGTTGACTACTGCTGAGGTAGGCAAATAAATCACGCAGCTGCTGGTCGGACAGATGCCGAGTCAATCCCTCGGGCATTAATGATATGGTCTGAGTGCTCATCGACTCGATTTGATCGCGGGGGATCGTTATGTCTTGGCCCTCGCTGTTCCGCAAGACCACCACCTGGGGATCCTGATCGACCAGAAACCCGAGTAATTGACGGCCATCGGCCGTTTCCAACTGATGGGTGACGTAACCTTCGCGAATCTCGGCGCTCGGATGGATCACGCTCAATAGTATGGTCTCCAGTCGATCTCGCTGATAGGATGTCAAGTCGGGGCCAACCTGTCCCCCTTGACCGAACAATCGATGGCATTTGGCGCACGTCTTCTCGAAGAGCAGGCGTCCATGCTGGGGAGAGCCGAAGCCTGCGCGAATGGTCGCGGCCGCTGTGGAAACCTTTAGTGTTAGCGCGTCTGCTGTTTCGCGTTGGACATGACCCAGGTGTCGTTCCAACAGAGTGTTCAGATTAGGGTCGTCCATTTGCCGCATGCGCAGAACAACCTCGGTGTCCTCGGCGAGAGTGTCGGCGTTGACCTCGCCGCGATCGATGGCCGTCAAGAAATGCAAGGACCACGCGGGCCGAGTGACGAATAGTTGATGCAGGGCAAAACGCAGCTCCTTGGTCGCTAGCGGATAGAGCTCGTTGGCCATTTCCGCGATGCGTGCATCGTCGTAGTTGGCCAGCGCGGCGATTGCCTCCCTCTGCAGGGTGGAATCCGCTCCCGGCCGCGCGACACGCTGTAGAACATCGACTGCCGACGGGGATCGCACCTCGCCGAACAGCTTCACCAGCCCGCGACGGCGTTCGAGTTCCACTTTCGGATCCTCAATCATCCGCACGGATTCCGCGACGGCCGGCGGATCGCCTTGTCGCACGCGGATCTCGAGCGAGCCCCCCCTCACGCTCGCGAGTGCCCGCATCAGATTCTCCGGCATTTGATTGATGGCCCGTCCCGAGACCCCCTGTTCGAAGCCCGTAATCAACCGTCGCTGCGTCTCCTCGTCGGGGGCCCGTTCGAGCAAGACACCACAGAGGTTCCAGTCACGTCGCCGGCCGGTCGCCGCGAACCGCCGCATGAGGCGGGGCACGATGTGCTCCGCAACCAGCGGATTACGCCAGACCTCTGGTTCTTCTTGGAACCACGTCAGTATCACATCGGCAGCGGTCTCGCAATGGGTTTCAATGGCCCACCACAAGAGCAGCGGCTGGCGTGCATCGTCTTTGTCCTCCAGATGATTTGCGAGTCGCTTGACAATCGGCAGACTGTCGTCTGGCGACAGGCGGCGGGCGGAACAGGCCAGTTGCGCACGTACTTCCAAATGGGACTCGTTCTGAGCCAACGATATCAGACGCTGAGCCACTTCCGGCGAAACGTGTCGATCATCGCAGGCCAGCCGCACACCCCACATGCGCACATGAGGATCGCGATGGTCGAGACTAGCCGCCAGCGCGGGTTCATCCAGTCCACCTACCAGATTCAAGGCCCACAGCGATTCCAAAGCCAAAGTGCCGACCTCTTCGGCCAACCGTTGTCGCAGCAGCGGTATTACGCGGGCATCGTGGCGATCCGCCAACAGGCGGCGGGCCGTTTGTCGTTGCCAACGCGTGGCATGTCCCAGTCGGTGAACCAAATCCACACTCGACAGGCGACTCAAATCCTCCTGACGAAAGGCCATCGACGCTTGTCGTGTGCGCAGTCGATAGATGCGACCATTGGTCCTGTCGATATGGCCTTCGTGGTTGTCGTAGTGATTCAATTGCCGATCGTACCAGTCGGCAATATAAAGATTGCCATCTGGGCCTTGCTTGATGTCCACGGGTGAAAACCAGGGATCGTCGCTGGTCAGCGCATGCCCGACATCGCGCGTGGCAAACGTGGAACCGGTGGCACGCATCTCCGTGGTGACCACGTGATGCAGCATAGGCGCAACACCCAAAAGGGCGCCGCGGTAGTTGGGGGGGAGCGCGATACCGTCGTAGATCACAAAAGTATGCGTGAA
>SXHS01000117.1 GCA_005773145.1 Planctomycetaceae bacterium
CGGCTGGCTTGACTGCGGTTGGCTTGGCCGCGGCGGAAGCGGCGGGCGTGGCCGGCGCTGGCTTAGCAGCTGCCGCACCTTTTTCAGCCCGAGCCGCAGCCAAAATATCCGCCACACTCATCCCAGCAGGACTCTTCGGCGCGCCACCGCTGGCCGGTTTGGGCGCGGCCGGCTTGGCCGGCGCCGCTGCGGTCTCGTCCGCAGCACCTGCTGACTCGGCCTTCGGCCCTTTCGCCGGTGCCGGGGGGGGCGAACCACCACCCGGAGCGTCTGCCTTGCGACAGGCCGCCAAAATCTCCTCGACCGACATCTTTTTCTTGTCAGCCATCAGCTCCGGCCCCTCATCCCCACCTGAATTGTTTCGAAAAACTAACGCCGCAACTGCCAATGAAATCAACACTTACGACAAACGACCTGGCGATCCGCAATCGCTTGTGACAAATTTCACGAACTCCTATGTACTTTGTAGTGGAGTTCGGTCGAATGTCAACGCCATTTGGGCGTCCATTCTAGGGCAAGAGCCCGCGCGCCGACCATCGTAGCACGCTGGCTGGTATTCGCGAATGCCGGGTTGGTATCGGGAATCATCGGGTAGAAAAAACTTGCTGGCTGTCGACAGGGAAGGAGAGGTTGGGCACGCAGAGACGCGGAGACGCGGAGGCCCCATGCGGAGACAGAGAAGCGGCTGAGTGAGCCGAGTGAGCCATGTGAGAGGAAGAACAGAGACAGGAAAAGAGTGACGGAAGAGAGCGGAAGCGGTTGTGCGGTTCCATGCTACTGTTCGCAACGGTTCCCAGGTACACTGTGGGGTCCCCTTCCTGAGGAGCGTTGGCGATGAAGATCTTGATAATTGGCGGCGGTGGTCGGGAGCATGCGCTGGCTTGGCGCTTAGGCCAATCGTCTCGCGTGGATCGCGTCTTTGTGGCCCCCGGTAATGCCGGGACGGCGGTGGACGCGGAAAACGTGGACATCGCGATGCACGATTTTCCCCGTTTGATTCGCTTCGCCAAGGAAAACCAAATAGGCTTGACGGTGGTCGGTCCGGAGGCACCCTTGGCGGCCGGCATTGTGGACGCCTTTGCCAACGAGAATCTGCGCATTTTCGGACCCACGCGTGGTGCCGCGCAATTGGAGGCCAGCAAGATCTTCTGCAAGAATTTGTTGCGTCAAGCCGATGTCCCCACGGCTGACTATCAGGTTTTTCGCGATGCGGAAAGCGCGTCACGCTTCATCATGGACCGTTTTCCCAGCGAGACGGAAGAAGTGCCGGTCGTCGTTAAGGCCGATGGTCTGGCGGCGGGCAAAGGCGTGATGGGGTGCTCACGTCGCGCCGACGCCTTAGCCGCCATCCGACGCGTGGCCACGGATCGCGAATTTGGCGAAGCCGGCGCCCAGATGGTGATTGAGGAGCGACTGGATGGCGAGGAGGTCAGCGTGATGGCGATCACGGATGGCCAGACCATCATGACGCTGCCACCGGCGCAGGATCACAAGCCGGCCTTCGATGGCGATCAAGGGCCCAATACCGGCGGAATGGGGGCCTATTCACCCACTCCCCTGGTACAAGACGCCACGTTGGCTCTGATCGAGGAACGCATTTTAGTACCCACGGTCCACATCATGAAACGATCGCGACACGCATTTCGTGGCGTGTTGTACGCGGGCATCATCATGACGCATCAAGGGCCAAAGGTCTTGGAATTCAACGTGCGGTTTGGCGACCCGGAATGTCAGCCACTCTTGATGCGTCTGCAGTCGGATTTGTTGGATTGTTTGGAAGCAACGATCGATGGCAAGTTGCATGAGATCCCCCCCGCGCAGTGGGATCCGCGGCCCGCGATCAGCGTGGTGATGGCGAGCGCCGGATACCCCGGGGACTATGAACGGGGCAAGCCCATAAGGGGATTGGAAGACGCAGCCGCGCTACCCGACGTGAAGGTGTTTCACTCGGGCACGGCCATCTCGAATGGGCAGGTGGTCAGCAACGGTGGACGCGTGCTAACGGTGACGGCGTTGGGCAATTCGATATCGGCGGCCAAGTTACAGGCCTATCGGGCCGTCAAATGCATCCGTTGGGATGGCGCCTGGTGCCGCAAGGACATCTCGGACAAGGCCCTAAGGCATCTCTAGAGATCCCCAGTGGCATAGGCTTCCAGCCTGTGGAATCGCCACTGTCCCCAGCCATCGGCAGGCAAGATGCTTGCCGCCACTATTGGCCTTGCGGCCGGGCCCGACGGGGGTGTTCCCTCCGCGGGCCGACCACAAGCCGCATGATTCGACCTGATTACTCGACCTTGCGGAGTTCGACCAGGAAGTGCAATCGGGACCGCGGGGGAATGGCGGCCCCGGCTCCGCGATCACCGTAGCCCAATTCGGCAGGAATTTCCAACTCGATCATCCCCCCCTCGCCGACCAACTGCATACCTTCCGTCCAACCCTTGATCACCGCGTTGAGCGGAAACGAGATCGGCTCATTGCGCGCGTAGGAACTGTCAAACACCTTGCCGTTATCCAACCAGCCGTGGTAGTTCACGTTGACCGTATTGGTGGATTTCGGCTTCGGGCCGTCGGTAGCCCGTAGCACGCGGTACTTGAGCCCCGACTTGGTGGCCGAGAAGGACTTTGGCGCGTCTTTATCGATCTCACCGGCGCCTTTTGGAAGTTTGGGAAACGGAACGGATTTGGATTCTTCAGCGTTCACAGGCACCTGCATGGCTACGAGGAATAGGAGGGTAAGACAACCGCCATAGGACCACAATCGCATCTCAAGGACTCCTTTCGTGAAGGACAGGCGCGGCACCCCCGTGCCACGCGGTCTGAGGCCAAACGACTGGCCGCACTAGTCGTAATCCTAGGCGAAGCTCAGCGCCGCATGAAGTGGCCAACCTGCCCAATTCTTAGGCATGTCCCGTATCGATTCGCCGTGATTCGGCCGAAGTGCCGCAATCCCGGCCTGTCGAAACCGTCGTTTCGCATTGGCACGTGAATTGCTGTATGTCATGAACACGTAGGGTTTGTCACCATTACCCTGCCCGCCGCCGCAAACCAAAGGCTTGCCCACCATTCATCGGACGTTCATGAGCTGGGGCTAGCATTCAGGGGGCGCGTCCTACCACGTACCACACCGAGCGATTTCCATCGGCCCGGCCAGGAGCAACTGAAATGCGATATGGATTCCTGATCGACATGGATGGCGTGATCTATCGAGGCACTTCGTTGATACCGGGCGCCGACACCTTCATCAACGGCTTGATCGATCTGGCGATTCCGTTCTCGTTTCTCACGAACAACAGCCAGCGAACTCGCCGGGATGTCACGACGCGTCTGCAACGCATGGGCATTCGGGCCGAGGAGCGGCATGTGTTCACGTGCGCCATGGCGACCGCCCGATTCTTAGCTCAGCAGAAACCGAATGGCACGGCCTATGTCTTGGGTGAAGGGGGCTTGTTGCACGCCCTGCATACGAATGGGTATTCCATCGTGGATCATTCGCCCGATTATGTCGTGGTAGGAGAAGGGCGCACGATCACGCTGGAAATGCTGGAAACTGCCGTGCGAATGATTCTGGATGGAGCCAAATTGATTGCCACGAACATGGATCCCAATTGTCCGACGCGCCATGGCCTGCGTCCGGGTTGCGGCGCCACGGTCGCCTTCCTGGAAATGGCGACCGGTACCAAGGCCTTCAGCGTTGGCAAGCCGAGTCCGGTGATGATGCGCGGCGCGCGCAAGGAGCTTAGTCTGGCCACGTCGGAAACGATCATGATCGGCGACACCATGGAGACCGACATCTTAGGGGGCGTGCAAATGGGTTATCGCACGATTCTGGTACTCTCTGGCGGCACTCAACGCGAGGACCTCGATCGCTACGCCTATCGTCCCGACGCGGTCGTGAATTCCGTGGCCGACCTCTGCCAACCGCCCGACGTCATCGACCAACTCTTGCCGACGGCTTCGCGTGACGACGACACGCCGATGGACCTAGGTTTGTGGGTCCAACAACATTCGAGTTAGGTTCGCCTCATCAATAATTCAACTGAAATTGGAACCGCAGCACGTCCCCCTCAAATTGCTCATACGATTGACCGCTGGACAACGCCTGCAGGTTCGTGCGGTCGGTGATGAGGTACTCGCAGACCAACTCCATTTCCTTGCGAATCTGCCATTCGACGCCCAAGCTCCATTCGTCGATGGTGCTGTATGGGGAGTTGACCGCGTTCTTATATCCGCCCTGGTAGTACTGCCAGCGAGCAAACGGCCAGAACTCGCCGTGGCAGGCCGTCTCGTAACGGTAATTCGCCATGACTTGACCGCCATGCAGCGAGCCGCGAATGATCTCGGTCTGCGCGGCATTCAGCTCCGGACCACGACCAATGGTGTGCTCGGCAAAAAGCCCAAAGGGCTGCGGATAGTATACAAATGTCCACCCAAGTCGCTGATCCAACAAGCCCTCGTCGCTGACCGGTCGATTTCGAGTGTTTAATGGAACGACCGCTGGCCCCACACCCAACGGGGCAATCGCCGCACCGTTCACCACGTAACGGCCCGTGTAGCCTTGCACGCCAAATTCGACAATTTGGCCACTGGACATCGTCACAGGAAGCGTCAATCGCGAAATCAGGTGCAGCTCGTCATTCAGTTCGCGCAGCGATCCCCCCTGGCCGTTGTAGGCACCAAAACCAAAGATGCCGTAGTTGCCCGATCCCTTCAGGTTCTCGTCCTGAATGTACTTAAAAGTATCCTGCGCCCACTGCGGCGTCCAGTAATAGAACAGCCCAAGATCGCGCTCATTGCGTGCTGCACTATTGAAGGCATCCGCTCGGTCCAAAGGGAGTCGATTTTGGCGGGACTGAAGGTTTTACCAGCCGTACGGAAACTTCGATTGGCCGATGCGCAATCGGTTGACTTTGTCGGTATCCAAGTAGACATCGCCATACCAATCGCGAATCTGACCAAACTGAATGCCATTGGTAGAGCCGTCGGGGGTGGATGCAAAGTCCGGCTGCACGTAGAGGTATAAGTGCTCGCTGACGTCGCCAGAGAGAATCAAGCGGGCTCGGCGAATAAGAAACTCCTGGTCATCTCCAATCGAGCTGTCCCCAGCGTATTGGGCCGGCGCGGAATCGTCCTCCAGGTGCGTCACGTAGTTGTAGCGAAACTGTACGTATCCGCGAATGCTGAGCTTCTCGTACCACTCTTTCTTTTTCTTCTCTTTTTTCTCATCCTTCTTCTCATCCTTCTTCTTCTCTCCCTCTTTTTTCTTTTCCGATCCTGAACCATCCCCCTTCTTCTCACCCTTCGCCGACGATGCATTGGGAGTCGGCATGGCTTCGCCAGGGTTTGCGGCGGATACAGGATAGTATTCTCCAGCAGATTCCAGCTCGTCCTGTATTTGCTGGAACCCCTGATCGATTTGCATCTGCAACCGTGTGTTCTCGTTCTGCAGGGTCATGATCGACGACTCCGCCCGTTGCAGTCGCTGCAACAAGTCGTCGGTGGCGGGCGAGGATGCGGAAGCATCGACGGCCGGCTCTTCAGCCGGCGGCAATCGAAAGGCCTGTGGTTGCTGAGCGGTCACCTGCGAACCGAAAACCGCCACAACGATTCCGCTGAGCAACGTGAAGAGACATGTCCGTGCCACCAAGCCCGCGCGGTGTAATCGCTGCATGTTCCCGCCCGTTTCTGTAAACGAATTTCGCCTTAGGCGCGTATGTTCAGGTGCTGACCGAAGC
>SXHS01000118.1 GCA_005773145.1 Planctomycetaceae bacterium
ACCGCAAAAGTTCCCTCACTGATACAGCGTGAACGCATCCATCCCGAGATACACCGACCATCGTTGTCTACCGGCTCCATGACCTCAGGAGCCGACGGCGGTGGGGGCACCACGGCTAGTGGTGGGGTGGTCGACACGGGATGATTTGCCAGTAAGGCGGTTTGCGGCATGGCATCGATGTGGCCGGACGGCGTGGCAAGCGGCATGTGATTAAGGTTAAGCGAGGTGGGCGGGGCCAGCTGACCAACGGCGGAACGCTGAGAGTCACGCTGGCTGGTGTGGAAAATGAATAGTCGGGCCTACGATGAGGTCTTGAATAGGTATCGGATGCCGCGCCGAGCAAATTGAGTGGAACCAACTGGGCCGCATGTAGCCAAGTTGCTTCTCTATGGACTAGAATTGCCCGCTTGGCCGGGCGACGTGACAACGGGGATCCCCGCATGCATCGGCCAAGTGAGTCGGACTTTCTGAAAGGGGATGCGATGCGCGCGGTGATGTGTAGCGGTTGGGTGGTCTGGTGCATAGCGGCGATCGGTATCTCTGGCTGCAAGCCGTCGCCCGAGTCTCCCCCGGCGGATAGCCAGTTGACGATTGCCTTCGTGACCAATCAGATCGCCGACTTTTGGAAGATTGCTGAGGCCGGTTGTCATCAAGCGGCGAAGGAGTTGGATGTTGAGGTCCGCGTCGAAATGCCGTCACAAGCGACGGTGGTCGAGCAGAAGCGGATCGTGCAAGACCTGCTCACCTCCGGCATCGGTGGGATTTCCATCAGTCCGCTGGATGCGGCCAACCAGACGGATTGGTTGAATGAGATAGCAGCCCGCGTGCCGTTGATCACGCAGGACTCCGATGCGCCACAAACAACGAGGCGGCTTTACATTGGCATGGACAACTACCAAGCGGGACGTATGTGCGGGAAGTTGGTCAAGCAAGCCATTCCGGCGGGTGGTAACGTGATGTTGTTCATTGGTCGCTTGGAACAAGATAACTCCAAGTACCGTCTTCAGGGGGTGATTGACGAATTGATCGGGCCTGCGGACCGTGATCTACAGTACTACCAAGATCGGCCCAACGCCTGGAGTCCGTTTGAAGAGGAGATTCGGGGGGATCGATACACGATTCTTGGGACCATCACCGACCAGGGTAAGCCCGAGGTCGCACAGACCAAGGCCGAAGACGCGTTGAATACGTACCCGCAGATGTCGGCGATGGTGGGTTTGTTCGAGTACAACCCCAAGGCGTGCTACCAAGCCCTGCAGAAAGCCGGCAAGCTGGGCGCGATTCAATTGATTGGCTTCGATGAGAATGAAGTCACATTGAACGCCATTAAGGAGGGGCATTGCCAAGGAACGGTTGTGCAGAATCCCTTTCAATACGGTTATGAATCGGTGCGTGTCCTGACGGCGCTGTTGCGGGGTGACGAGTCGGTCATCCCCGAGACTCGATTCTTGAATGTGGCACCACGGATTGTCGACCAGGAAAACGTGGATGCGTTCCGTGCTGATCTGCGGGCGCTGACGGAGGGCTAGATGCGTGTTGGGCGAGGCGGCGAATGAAAAGCAACACGGTGCGCATGACGAGACGGGCGAGACCGCGCGGGGTGTGGGCACGGATTCGCAGCGATGGCTTTTGGAAGCGAGGCAAATCAGCCGCCGATTCGCGGGTGTGCGGGCGCTGCACGGGGTGAGTCTGGCCCTGCGACACGGTGAGGTGCTGGCGGTCATCGGCGAAAATGGCGCCGGCAAGAGCACGCTCATGAAGATTCTGGCCGGCATCCAGTCGGCCGATTCAGGCCAAATCCTCATCGAGGGCCAGCCTGTGCGGCTCGGATCGGTTCGTGAGGCGACGGCTGTTGGCATTACGTTGATTCATCAGGAATTGAACCTGGCCGAAAATCTGGATGTGGCGGCCAATCTATTTTTGGGGCGTGAGCCTCAGCGCTGGGGGATCGTGAACCGTCGACGTCTGCGCGACGAGGCACGCCGTTGGCTGGCGCGGGTCGGCCTGGACATCGAGCCACAGACACCCATTCACAGCTTGTCCATTGGCCATCGACAAATGGTCGAAATTGCCAAGGCGTTGTCGGTGAACGCTCGGGTCCTGATCATGGACGAACCGACATCAAGTCTGTCGATGCACGAGACCCGGCAACTATACCGCGTGGTGCACGATCTGAAGGCCAGCGGCGTCAGCGTGATCTACATCTCACACCGTTTGGGCGAAGTTCGGGAATTGGCGGATCGAGTGGTTGTCCTGCGCGACGGGGAGAACGCCGGCCAGTTGCTGCGACCGGACATCACCCATGATCGTATGGTTTCCATGATGGTTGGTCGGGAGTTATCCCAATTCTACGCACGCCAGCCAAACGCCCCTGGGGACGAAGTCTTACAAGTTCGTGACGTTGTTACCCGTCCTTGGCCGCAACATGCCCTTAACTTGACGGTGAGGGCCGGTGAAATCGTGGGTCTGGCAGGGCTCGTGGGGGCAGGGCGTACCGAGTTACTGCAAACCCTGTTCGGCATCCTGACTCCGCTTCGCGGCCAAGTGCTGGTGGCAGGACGCGTCGTACGCAGAGGGCATCCGGCGCATGCCATCGGCTGCGGGATGGCGCTCGTTCCCGAGGATCGCAAGCAACATGGCCTGATTACCTCCATGACGGTACGCAACAACATTGGCCTGACGGGCCTGCGTCGAAACCAAGGACCGTTGGGGATGCTCAACCGTCGTGCCGAGCGGGCTACGGCCGACGCCATGGTTGCTCAATTGGGTATTCGCACGGCGGGAATCGACCAACTTGTCCAGAATCTATCGGGGGGCAATCAACAAAAGGTGGTGCTGTCCAAGTGGTTGTCCCTCGAGCCCCGAGTCTTGCTTTTGGACGAGCCCACGCGAGGGGTCGATATCGGTGCCAAACACGAGATCTATCGGCTGATGGATCAATTGGCACAGCGTGGAGTAGCGATCTTATTCGCGTCAAGCGAACTGGATGAGGTACTTGGCATGGCCGATCGGGCCTTGGTGATGCATCAGGGGCGCGTGATGGGTGAATTGTTGCGACATGAGTTGAGCGAGCAGGCCATCATGCACCTGGCGACCGGGGGTGAAGCGGCGCCGGTGTCGGAGGTCGGGGATTAGTCGACTTCTGAAATGGATTCGATGGAATAGCTGGTGCGAGGCAAGCGACCGATGAATGTACGCGGCAAGCTCTACGGCATTGTGATGCTGTTGATCGTATTGTGTGTCTTTATGGCGGTGATGACCGCCGAGCCTTGGTATCAGATTGGTAAAAGCTCGTTTTTGCAGCCCAACAATATCGAAAACCTGCTGCGTCGCACGTCCCTCTACGGCATTTTGGGAATCGGCGTTGCCTTTGTGATCATGTCGAGTGGCATCGATCTGTCCGTCGGATCGATCGTGTGTCTGGCCGGCTGTCTGTTGGCGCTGTTTCTGCGTGTCGACTATCAGCCCACACCGCAACTCCCCGTCTATCGAGTGTTGGCCCAACCGCGAGTCGTGCTGCTGGAGGGGCAAGTCACATCGGTCAAGCAAGGGGACCGTTTGCGATATTGGCGGGGACGCCGCCGCAAAACCGGAATTGGGAATGTGACCAAAGTGGAGACTGCGACACTCGCGATGCGAGCCGGCGAGCCGATGGTTCCGTCCGCGTCGTCAGACCCGACCGGCGGAGCGGTGCGTGACGGCGTGGAAAGTAGGTTGTTCACAATCATCCACTGGGACGCGCCGTTGGATATTGATGATCGCGAGGGACAGATTGGGCACGTGGTCCCCATCCGATCGTTTCAGCCGTCGGATTCGAGTGCAGCTGCGCGGTTGGTTCTGGATGGGAGGCAGACGGATTTACGGCCGCGCGATCAATTGCAATTGGTACACCCTAGCCGCGGTCTGAAGCAGGCGACACTTTCACAGATCGAAATCGACGACGACCAGACTCAGATTACGCTGTCACGCGACCCCGGTGGCGATGTTTCAACGGAATGGTCGGCGGCCCCATTACAGCGGCAGCAACGCATGTCGATCCCCGTTGCGTTGGCCAGCGTGATCGCGATCGCTATCCTGCTCGGCTGGTTGCACGGTTTCTTGGTGACACAAGTTGGTCTACAGCCGTTTGTCGTGACACTATGCGGCCTTCTATTCTACCGGGGCATTTCACGCTGGCTGGTCAACGATCAGCCAGTCGGATTGGGCCAAGAGTACGAGCAATCCCTCAGTTGGCTGGGATCAGGGAAGTGGACCATGGGGGGCACGGACGTGGCAGGGCAGGGGGGATCATTCGGCATTCCATATCCCTGCTTTGTGTTGGTGCTGATCGCCATCTTGGCGGCCATTTTTTTGAATCGCACGATCTGGGGACGGTACCTGCTCGCTTTGGGTCGAAACGAGGAAGCGGCCCGCTACAGTGGCATTCACACGGGCCGGATCACGATTGCCGCCTACATCGTATCGGTTGTGATGGCAGCGATCGGCGGGATACTGTTCGCCTTGGATGCCAATTCCATTTCCCCCTCTAGTTTTGG
>SXHS01000018.1 GCA_005773145.1 Planctomycetaceae bacterium
AATAGGACCCCGGTTCCGATTTGGCGTTCGCGTGCCGCAAATTTACGGTAGGCAACGCTCCGTTCGCAACCCCAGTCTGAGTCAGCCGGCCGAGACATCGTGATTCGGCTCGCTGCCGGCCGGGGACATTTGTTACAATGGCCGGCTGATCTGGTGTACGACCTTTGGGCTCAATGCAGGGCCGCGCAATGTTCAATCCCGGTCCCGATCGCACGTAAAACAAGGACGCCGGTCATGATGTCACGGATGGTCTCGTTTGCGGTGTTGCTGGTTGTGATCGGTGTTTGTGGTCTGTTTGCCTACCGAGTGTTGGCGTCTTTTCTGCTCCCCCTCTTCCTTGCCGCACTCTTGGTCATCATCTGCGAACCCATCCATCAGGCGGTGCTGCAGCGCTGCAAGCACCGCCGGGCGTTGGCGGCCGCCCTCACTACAGCCGGCGTGCTGCTAACCGTCTTGGCGCCCCTGGGCTGGGTGATGTCCCTGGCCATCCTGGAGGGTGTGTCGTTCCTGATGAATTTTGACGAGGCCAAGTTTCGCGGCCAGGTCGCTCAAGTGCGCAGTCGACTCGAATTGGATCTCCCCTTTGCCGAGCCACTGAATGCCCTGCAGACGGAATTCGATTGGATTCAGACAACCACCGTGGATCTACATGAAATGGATCAGGAGTTGGCCGCCGAGATGCAAATTCGCTTGCGCAGCACGCAGGGATCATTGCTCAGCCTTCGGGAGGCGACCCAGGCGGCGAGAACATCGCATCAAGCGGATGATACACGCGACATCAACCAAAAGGCGGCAGGCCGCGTCGACGACGATGTTTTCGATCCGTTGGAAGCCACCCTGACGAAAATGCAGGATTTGGTGGACACATCTTGGAAAAATGGAACGGGCCTGGGAAGGGCTCCCACACGCGAATTTCTAGCTCGTTTTGAGCAGATTGAGCTGGCCTTCCGAAACGTGCGACATCAGCTACTCGGCGGCACGCTGTTGGCCACGGTGGTTGAACTGGCCAATCCCAGCCCCGATCGTATTCGACAATTGCATACCGGTGTGGTGAGTTTCGTCCGTGAGCGCTTGTTCTCGGTGACCGGTGCTACGACCGCCGAGATCGGCGGTCTGCTGCTTGGCTTGTTTGTCATGGTAGTTAGCATGTTCTATTTCCTGCTGGACGGCGCTACGCTGTTGCGTACCGCCATGCGGTTGTCACCCCTTGATGACCGTTACGAGCAAGAACTTTTGGAGGAATTCAACACGGTCAGCCGTGCCGTGGTGTTGGCGACGCTGCTCTCCGCAGTCCTCCAAGGGATCCTCGCCGGGGTCGGCTATTTTCTGGCCGGTTTTGACTCGCTGTTTCTGCTCACCGTACTCACCATTGTCTTCGCTTTGGTACCCTTCGTCGGCGCGGCCGCCATGTGGGTGCCAGCCTGTTTGTGGTTGGCGTTTGTTGACAATCGTCTCTGGGCTGCCGGAGTATTTGCCGTCTGGGGTGTCGGGGTCATTTCCATGGTCGACAATATCGTGAAGCCTTGGGTCTTGCAGGGGCAAGCCAAGCTCCATCCGTTGCTGGCGCTCCTCAGCGTGTTGGGGGGTGTGCAGGCACTGGGGCCGATCGGTATTCTGGTTGGGCCGATGTTGGTATCATTCCTGCAAGCGCTCCTCAATATTTTGCAGAAAGAAATCCGTGAGTTGGAACTCCCGGCGCGCTCGCGTCGGACCCCGTCCACCTCGTCGTAGCCAAATGCCCACATGTCCGGGAACCGTCCTGCCTCGCTGACGCTTCCGGTTACAATGGAATGCGGGCCCCGTTGAGCAACGCTGTGTCGGATTTTTGACGCTCGTTTCCAGGCTCCCGCCTGGGGACGAGATAAAACTACAAGCACGAAGCGCAAGCGGGTGAGTCCCACACAAATGAGGGTTACGCGGCGATCGGCGGGAGTGCGGACGCATCCCGATGGTTACTCGGCTCCGCCGCTACACCCCAGGCTTACCTGTGTGGCCCAGAGCCTGGCAACGAGCGCACCTCATCGACCAAACGGACAATGCTAGCGGTCCACGGGGAAATGGAGCCCAAGTGCGAGGGGCAAGCCTATCGCTGCTGATCGGCAGACGGGGCGAACTTGTGGCGGGCCTATTCCGTATTTACAGCAGCCATCGATTCAAGTTACCATCCGTGCTGGTGATGCTCGCAGTTCGCAGTCGCACATGGGCATCGTGGAGAATGATGCCGGCCCATGTCGACGATTAACGACAATGATTAACGACAAGGAGTCGTGATATGCAATGGTTGCCCGTGGTGTTGGCCGCTGCATGCGGGGTGAACTATGGCTATCAGCCGGCGGACGATGGCACGATGGAATACATCATCCAAATCGAGCCGGCGTTGCTGAACGAGCTGCGCAACGGCCAGCCGATTACGAGCGTGTTGCCTCCTGAAGTCCAGCCGATCGGCCGATTTCGCATAGTCGTTGGCACCGAGGAACTCCCTCGTCAATGGCAGGAGTCATTAAAGCCTCCAATCGACGGCACGGGACCGCCCGCAACTCGCTCCAACGGCACGCGACTCGCTCAGGCCCCAAGCCGCTATGGTGCCAATCTCACCGGCGCCGCCAACAACGGCGGCGGTAGCAACGAATTTTCCGATCACGGATTGATGCAACCGCCGGCTGACGACGATTCGGCATGGCCGCCGGTTACTGACCCGTCCACAGGGTACCATCAAGGGAACGGCTCGGGTCCGACCCCACCCGTTAAGAACAGACCGCCAAGCCGTGTGGCATTGAAGGGTCAGGATCGAGCGGCGAGCTTCCGCGACAGAGAAAATTCCGTACAGCCTGTCGCGTTGGATTCGGGGCGAAATGACGCGTCCGAGGAATCGAATGAATCAAGAACCGACGACAAGCGCCGTAATGGGCTTAC